>NZ_CAXAPN010000006.1:0-210686 GCF_963971015.1 Pseudomonas sp. RA_15y_Pfl2_54 | reverse complement strand
CTTTCGGCAATCTCAAGCAATGGCTGTTTGGGAATGGTCGCTTCCTGCTGCGTCAGTTGGAGGGAGCAAAAGCGGAAATGGCCTTGGCGGTGAACGCTTACAACCTCAAGCGAGCGATTAGCGTGCTTGGAGCCCGCCAGTTGATGGCGCTAATGGGCTGAAAGGCCTTTTTTCGTCTGTTGCCCGCACAAAAACAAACGCCCCGAACAAGTCGGGGCGTTTTGTTGGGCCTTCATCAGTGTGTTTTCACACAGTCTGCGAAGAAGGCCTCTTTTTGTCACGCCGCGTAGCGCGGCGCTACCGGATCAGCAGCTGTAGTACAGCTCATATTCCAGTGGGTGTACGAAGGTACGGACTTTGATTTCTTCTTCGGATTTCAGCGCGATGTAAGCATCGATGAAGTCGTCGGAGAACACGCCGCCCTTGGTCAGGAACGCACGGCCCTTGTCCAGCTCTTCCAGGGCTTCTTTCAGGCTGCCGCAAACTTGTGGGATCTCTTTCGCCTCTTCAGGCGGCAGGTCGTACAGGTTTTTGTCAGCGGCATCGCCTGGGTGGATCTTGTTCTGGATACCGTCCAGGCCGGCCATCAGCAGTGCTGCGAAAGCCAGGTACGGGTTGGCAGCCGGATCCGGGAAACGTGCTTCGATACGACGGCCGCGTGGGCTGTTGACGTAAGGGATACGGATCGAGGCGGAACGGTTGCGCGCCGAGTAGGCCAGCATGACCGGAGCTTCGAAGCCTGGCACCAGACGCTTGTAGGAGTTGGTCGCCGGGTTGGTGAAGCCGTTCAGCGCTTTGCCGTGCTTGATGATGCCGCCGATGAAGTACAGAGCGGTTTCGGACAGGCCGGCATAGCCTTCGCCAGCGAAGGTGTTCTTGCCATCTTTGGCGATGGACATGTGAACGTGCATACCCGAACCGTTATCGCCGTACAGTGGCTTCGGCATGAAGGTCGCGGTGCGGCCGTAAGCGTCGGCAACGTTGTGTACAACGTATTTCAGAGTCTGAACTTCGTCAGCTTTCTTCACCAGGGTGTTGAACTTGACGCCGATTTCGTTCTGACCGGCAGTCGCCACTTCGTGGTGGTGAACTTCAACGGTCTGACCCATTTCTTCCAGTGCGTTGCACATGGCAGTACGGATTTCGTGGTCGTGGTCGAACGGCGGAACCGGGAAGTAACCACCTTTGATGCCTGGACGGTGGCCTTTGTTGCCGCCTTCGATGTCCTGGTCGGACATCCACGAGCCTTGTTCGGAGTAGATTTTGAACATCGAGCCGGAGATGTCGGACTTGAACTTCACTTCGTCGAAGATGAAGAATTCTGGCTCGGGACCTGCGAAGACGGTGTCACCGATACCGGTGGTCTTCAGGTATTCCTCGGCGCGGTGAGCGATGGCGCGCGGGTCACGATCGTAACCTTGCATGGTCGACGGTTCGATGATGTCGCAGACCAGGATCAGGGTCGCGTCTTCGGTGAACGGGTCGAGCACGGCCGTTTCGTCGTCCGGCAGCAGGATCATGTCGGAGGCTTCGATGCCTTTCCAGCCTGCGATGGAGGAACCGTCGAACATCTTGCCGACTTCGAAGAAGTCGTCTTCCAGCGCATCGCGAGCCGGCATGGTCACGTGGTGCTGAGTGCCTTTGGTGTCCGTGAAGCGCAGATCAATCCACTTGACGTCATGATCTTTGATGAGTTGAACCGACTTCGACATAGTGTCCTCCGGGTGGCTTAGGGCTAGTAATGGATGCCCTTAATATGGGTGATGCCGGCGCAGATACTCTGCCAAGGCAACCTGCCTCACAAGGGAGCAAATTGCATGCCAGTGCCCCAGCATGGGTTTTTTGCCCCAAATTCACGCTTTTAAAGGTTCAAAGCGCCTTAAAGATGAAAATGTCGCCCCTTAATGTAGCGCTTCAGGTGAAAGACGACCTGTTTTGGTGCAATCAAAACCTTCTGCACATTAACTGGTTAAACCTTGAGCAATTTCCGCTATAATCCGCGCCCCCCTTTTTCGGCTGGCCCAGCGCGCGCTGTTTTCATGAAACTAATCGTAAAAGTCTTCCCCGAGATCACCATCAAAAGCCGACCTGTCCGGACGAAATTTATCCGCCAGTTGGCCAAGAACATCCGCACCGTGCTCCGTGACCTGGACCCGGCCGTGGTGGTGAACGGTGTGTGGGACAATCTCGAGCTGGAAACCCGCGTTGCCGACCCCAAAGCCTTGAAAGAGATGGTTGAGCGCCTGACCTGCATGCCCGGCATCGCGCACTTTCTGCAGATCGACGAGTACCCGCTGGGCGACTTCGACGACATCACCGAAAAGTGCAAGCAGCACTACGGCGATGCGCTGGCCGGGAAGGTTTTCTCGGTACGCTGCAAGCGCGCGGGCAAGCATGCATTCAGTTCGATGGACGTCGAAAAATACGTCGGCAGCAAGCTGCGTCGCGAGTGCGGCGCTGCCGGAATCGACCTCAAGGCACCGCAAATCGAAGTGCGCATGGAAGTTCGCGACAAACGGTTGTTTGTCATCCACAGCCAGCACAACGGCATCGGCGGTTATCCGCTGGGCGCACTTGAGCAGACCCTGGTTCTGATGTCCGGCGGCTTTGACTCGACCGTTGCGGCCTACCAGATCATGCGGCGCGGCCTGATGGCGCACTTCTGCTTCTTCAATCTCGGTGGTCGTGCCCACGAATTGGGCGTGATGGAAGTCGCGCATTTCATCTGGAAGAAGTACGGAAGCTCGCAACGCGTGCTATTTGTCAGTGTTCCGTTCGAAGAAGTGTTGGGAGAAATTCTCGGCAAAGTCGATAACAGTCATATGGGCGTCGTATTGAAGCGTATGATGTTGCGCGCATCCACGGCCATTGCCGACCGCCTGCACATCGACGCGCTGGTCACCGGTGAAGCGATCTCCCAGGTGTCGAGCCAGACGCTGCCGAACCTGTCGGTGATCGACTGCGTGACCGACAAACTGGTCCTGCGTCCGCTGATCGTCGCCCACAAGCAGGACATCATCGACACGGCCAACGAGATCGGCACTGCCGATTTCGCCCGGCACATGCCCGAATACTGCGGGGTCATTTCGGTCAATCCGAAGACCGCTGCCAAGCGTGGTCGCGTTGAGCACGAAGAGAAAGAATTCGACATGGCGGTGCTCGAGCGAGCGCTCGAAAACGCCAAACTGGTGCCGATCGATCGGGTGATCGACGAATTGGGCCAGGATTTGCAGATTGAAGAAGTCGGCGAAGCGCTGGCCGGTCAGATCGTTATCGACATCCGTCACCCGGATGCCGCCGAGGATGACCCGCTGCAGCTTGCCGGAATAGAAGTACAGACGATGCCGTTCTACGCAGTGAACGCTCGTTTCAAGGAGCTGGATCCGACTCGCCAGTACCTGCTGTATTGCGACAAAGGCGTGATGAGTCGCCTGCATGCTCACCATTTGCTCAGTGAGGGGCATGCCAATGTGCGCGTTTATCGACCGAGCTAAGTGCCCGGGGCTGTTTGCCTGTGGCCTGCGTCACCGGCCCCCCGACACCGCCGTCAAGCTGTAACGGCCATGCCGGACACTACTGTTAATCGCTGCCAAGACTTGTCAGCAAACCGAATCCTCTGATCGAGATACACAAGTGATCGAAAATCTACGCAACATCGCCATCATTGCTCACGTTGACCATGGTAAGACCACCCTGGTAGACAAACTCCTGCGTCAATCCGGCACTCTGGAGCGCAACGAGCTCAACGACGAGCGCGTGATGGACTCCAACGACCAGGAAAAAGAGCGCGGTATTACCATTCTGGCGAAAAACACCGCCATCAACTGGAACGGCTACCACATCAACATCGTGGACACCCCGGGCCACGCCGACTTCGGCGGCGAAGTTGAACGCGTAATGTCGATGGTTGACTCCGTTCTGCTGCTGGTTGACGCTCAAGACGGCCCTATGCCGCAAACCCGTTTCGTGACCAAGAAGGCTTTCGAAGCCGGCCTGCGTCCAATCGTGGTCATCAACAAGGTTGACCGTCCAGGCGCGCGTCCGGACTGGGTTCTGGACCAGATCTTCGACCTGTTCGACAACCTCGGTGCGACCGAAGAACAACTGGACTTCCAGGTTGTTTACGCCTCGGCCCTGAACGGCATCGCCGGTCTGGATCACACCGCCATGGCTGAAGACATGACCCCGCTGTACCAAGCGGTCGTCGACCACGTTCCGCCTCCGGCCGTTGACCGTGACGGTCCGTTCCAGATGCAGATCTCCGCTCTGGACTACAACAGCTTCCTGGGTGTTATCGGTGTTGGCCGTATCGCTCGTGGTCGCGTCAAGCCGAACACCCCGGTTGTCGCTATCGACGCCGACGGCAAAGAACGCAAAGGCCGTATCCTGAAGCTGATGGGTCACCACGGTCTGCACCGCATTGACGTTGAAGAAGCAGCGGCCGGCGACATCGTCTGCATCAGCGGCTTCGACGAGCTGTTCATCTCTGACACACTGTGCGACCCGCTGACTGTTGAAGCGATGAAGCCGCTGACCGTTGACGAGCCAACCGTTTCCATGACGTTCCAGGTAAACGACTCGCCATTCTGCGGTAAAGAAGGCAAGTTCGTGACCTCCCGTAACATCAAGGAGCGTCTGGACAAAGAGCTGCTGTACAACGTTGCACTGCGCGTTGAAGAAGGCGACACCGCTGACAAGTTCAAGGTTTCCGGTCGTGGTGAGCTGCACCTCTCGGTACTGATCGAAACCATGCGTCGCGAAGGCTTCGAAATGGCTCTGGGCCGTCCGGAAGTGATCATTCGTGAAGTGAACGGCGTGAAACAAGAACCGTTCGAAAACGTGACCATCGACATCCCTGAAGATTCGCAGGGCAAGGTCATGGAAGAGATGGGTCTGCGTAAAGGCGACCTGACCAACATGGTGCCGGATGGTAAAGGCCGTGTTCGTCTGGAATACAACATCCCTGCTCGCGGTCTGATCGGTTTCCGTAACCAGTTCCTGACCCTGACCAACGGTGCTGGCATCCTGACCTCGATCTTCGACCGCTACGACACCGTCAAGTCGGGCCACATGTCCGGCCGTCAGAACGGCGTTCTGGTGTCGGTTGAAACCGGTAAGGCACTGACCTACTCGCTGGAAACCCTGCAGGCTCGCGGCAAGCTGTTCGTAGAACACGGCCAGGAGATCTACAACGGTCAGATCGTTGGTCAGAACAGCCGTGACAACGACCTGGGTGTGAACCCAACCAAAGGCAAGAAGCTCGACAACATGCGTGCTTCGGGTAAAGACGAAACCATCGCTCTGGTCCCACCTGTTCGCTTCACTCTGGAACAGGCTCTGGAATACATCCAGGAAGACGAGCTGTGCGAAGTCACGCCTAAGTCCATCCGTCTTCGCAAGAAGATCCTGGACGAAAGCGAGCGTACCCGCGCTGCCAAGAAAGCCAAGGCGTAATTTAGCCCGCGCTTGAAAAAACGCCCCCGGTCGCGAGACCGGGGGCGTTTTTGTTTGTCTGGGGGGATTCGGTGTTTTTGTCGGCCTCTTCGCGAGCAAGCCCGCTCCCACAGGGAACCATGGCGTACACAAGATTTGTGTTCACCGAGAATCTACTGTGGGAGCGGGCTTGCTCGCGAAGGCGGCCGATCAGCCGCCGAAAATCTCAATAACGATCAAAACTTCTCGATCGCGCGGAAATTCTGCTCGCGCACCACTTCCTTCGGCTTGTACGCGCAATACCCCGGTCGCGGCCCAATCCTGGGGTGATTGCGGCAGGTGTCCGGGCGCTTGTCATAAATGGTGCACAGGCGCGACTTACGATCCAGGTAGTAGCAATCGTTGTTGCTCATGCGCTGCAGGGTGAAGATCCCAGACTTCTGATTGAAGCGCTCGACCAGTCCTTCCTTTTGCAGGCGCTTGGCGATGTTTTTCGGCGGATCGCCCAACTCGAACTCGTCGACCACGCCGATGCGCACCAGATCCTTGATCTTCACCTCGACCGGCAGCGTGCAGCAGCTGGAGACACAAGAGCCGCACATCGGGGCCGAGTATTTGGCCCACGTATCGAGACGATCGATCTCGGCGGCGGCAATCAGGTTGGGCTTCATCATCGGGAGTTACCAGGCGTGTGCATCAGGGCGCGCGATCATACCGGGACGGGTGAATTTTTGAACAACCTTTCGCCAGATTTTTTCTATAGGCCGCCATTTGACCGGACAAGTCGGCACGGCCCCTGCATTCATTGGGGGAGATGCCAAGCGATTGCCGGGCTATCTCACAGTCCCGGGAAATACCGCCGAACCAGAGCCGCTACCGTCGGTCAGACCGTCTAGGCTCAGACAATTCCCCGCTCGCCCGAGGTCGTATCGATGACTCAAGAACCATTAGTTCGCGAAGCAGAGGTGGCCGCATTCCGCGACGCCGTCCTGACCAAACTCACCTACGCGGTGGGCAAAGACCCCGATCACGCCTTTGACCATGACTGGTTCGAAGCCATTGCCCTGGCGGCGCGCGATCACATGGTCGAGCACTGGATGGATCACACCCGGCAGATCTACCGCAAAGGCCAGAAGCGGGTGTATTACCTCTCGCTGGAATTCCTCATCGGCCGCTTGCTCTACGACAGCCTGAGCAACCTCGGTCTGCTCGACGTTGCCCGAGAGGCGCTGACCGAACTGGGTGTCGATCTGGAACGCATTCGCCTGCTGGAACCTGACGCAGCGCTGGGTAATGGCGGTCTCGGACGATTGGCTGCGTGCTTCATGGAAAGCATGTCCACCCTCGGCATCGCCGGCCATGGCTACGGCATTCGCTATGAACACGGCTTGTTCCGTCAGGCCATCGTCGACGGCTGGCAGCAGGAACAGACCGAACACTGGCTGGATTTCGGTAACCCGTGGGAGTTCGAGCGGCCGGAAGTCGTCTACGCCATCGGTTTTGGTGGCAGCGTTGAAACCGTCACCGATGCCAGCGGTAAGACCCGGCAAGTCTGGTCGCCGGCCGAAACCGTTCGGGCGATTGCCTACGACACGCCGGTCGTCGGCTGGCGCGGGGCAAGCGTCAACACCTTGCGCCTGTGGCGGGCTCGGGCCATGGAAGATCTGCACCTGGAACGTTTCAACGCCGGTGACCACTTGGGCGCCGTGGCCGAGGTGGCTCGTGCCGAAAGCATCTCCCGCGTGCTCTATCCGGCGGACAGCACCGAAGCGGGGCAAGAACTGCGTCTGCGCCAGGAATATTTCTTCGTCGCCGCATCTTTGCAGGACTTGCTCCGTCGTCATCGCAACATGCACACCTCGGTGTTGACCCTGGGTGATCACGCCGCCATTCAGCTCAACGACACCCACCCGTCAATTGCCGTCGCCGAACTGATGCGCCAACTGGTCGACGTCTACGACGTGGCGTGGGATGCGGCGTGGCAGGTCACCGTGGACACGCTGTCGTATACCAACCACACCTTGCTGCCCGAAGCGCTGGAAACCTGGCCGGTGGGTTTGATGGAGCGCATGCTGCCGCGGCACATGCAGATCATTTACCTGATCAATGCCCAGCACATCGATTCATTGCGGGCCAAGGGTATTCACGACTTCGACGTACTGCGTGCGGTGTCGCTGATCGAAGAGGACAACGGCCGCCGGGTGCGTATGGGCAACCTCGCGTTCCTCGGTTCGCATAGCGTCAACGGCGTGTCAGGGTTGCACACGCAACTGATGCGCAAAACCGTGTTTGCCGAACTGCACAAGCTCTACCCGGAGCGGATCAACAACAAAACCAACGGCATCACCTTCCGCCGCTGGCTGTTCCAGGCCAACGCCGAATTGACCTCGATGCTGGTCGATGCGCTTGGCCCGGATATTTTGGACAAGCCGGAAGAACGCCTGCTCGACCTCGAACCGTTCGCAGAAAAACCGGCCTTTCGCAAAGCCTTCGCCGAGCAGCGTTTGCACAGCAAAAAGGCCTTGGCTTATCTGATTCACGAACGGCTGGGGATCGCGGTCAACCCGGCGGCGATGTTCGATGTGCAGGTCAAACGGATCCATGAATACAAACGCCAGTTGCTCAACCTGATGCACACCGTGGCGTTGTATCAGGCGATCCGCGCCGAGCCTGAAATCGACTGGGTGCCGCGAGTGAAAATTTTCGCCGGTAAAGCGGCGGCCAGTTATCACCAGGCCAAGCTGATCATCAAACTGACCAACGACATCGCCCGGGTGGTGAACAACGACCCGACCGTGCGTGGCTTGCTGAAAGTGGTGTTCCTGCCCAATTACAACGTCAGTCTGGCGGAGAGCATTATTCCGGCGGCGGACTTGTCCGAGCAGATATCCACCGCCGGTTTCGAGGCTTCAGGCACCAGCAACATGAAGTTCGGCCTCAACGGTGCCCTGACCATCGGTACGCTGGACGGCGCCAACGTGGAGATGTGCGAGCGTATTGGCGCCGAGCACATGTTCATCTTCGGCCTCAGCGCCCAGCAGGTCGAAGCGCGTAAACAGAACCACGAGTTCAGCGCTGCGCCGGACATCGCCGCGTCCCATCGCCTCAACGATGTGCTGCAAGCGATCCGCAGCGGCGTGTTCTCGCCGGACGACACCTCGCGTTATACAGGGCTGATCGACTCGCTGGTCGATTACGACCGGTTCCTGGTCTGCGCCGACTTCGACTCCTACTGGGAGGCGCAGAAGCGCGTTGAAGAGCTTTGGCACGACAGCAATAAATGGTGGCGTTCGGCGGTGCTCAACACGGCGCGGATGGGCTGGTTCTCCTCCGACCGGACGATTCGCGAGTACGCCACGGATATCTGGAAAGCGCTGGAGTAACTTTGCGCAACAAATGTGCGTAAGGCCCAACGTTTGTTGGGCGGCATCGATATACTGAGCGCCGGTTACCGGATGTATCAGTCACCACAAGACCCCGGTGGGAGCGGGCTTGCTCGCGAAAGCGGTGCATCAGTCAATTTTAATATCGACTGACGACGCCTTCGCGAGCAAGCCCGCTCCCACCGTTAGATTGTGCCTAGACTGAAGCAACTGCCGGGATTGCCCCTTTACGGGGCCGCTTAGGGATATCGACCATGCAATGGATGTTCATGTTGATCGGGCTGGTGCTCGGCTGGCTGCTTGACGAGTCGTTCAGCACGGCGCTGTTGGGTGCTCTGCTGGGACTTGCGAGTGGGCAAACGCTGCGCATCGCCCGGATCGGCACACAGGCCGCCGAACAACAGCGTCAACTTGAACAGGCAAAGGTCGCCTTGCAGGCGGTCGAGCAGCGGCTGTTTCTGCTCGAAGGCACGCCCGTGCAAGCCGCACCGCCGTCGAGTGCGGCACCGGCCAGTGAACCTGTCGTCGAACCCCAAAACATCGTTGAACAGGCGCCGGCGTCCGAACTGGTTTGGGAACTGCCGCCCGAACTCGAACCGATCTCTTCCGCTGCCGAGGAAACCAGCCAACCGCTGCCGGACGACGTCTGGCGCCTCGAAGCCGTTACCACCGAACCTCAACAACCCGTCGAGCCCCGTGGCCCGAACTTGATCGAGCGTGGCATCAGCGCGGCACGCAACTGGCTGTTCGGTGGCAACACCGTGCTGCGCGTTGGCGTGGTGCTGTTGTTCTTCGGCCTGGCGTTTCTGCTGCGCTATGCCACCGAAGGCATGGTGGTGCCGATCGAACTGCGTTACGCCGGGGTCGCTGCCGCGGCACTGGGCTTGCTGGCGCTGGGCTGGTGGCTGCGGCACCGCAACAGCAGTTATGCGTTGATGCTGCAAGGCACCGGCATCGCGGTGTTGTACCTGACAGTGTTTGCGGCGATGCGCCTGCATCCGTTACTGGAGCCGTCGGCCGCGCTGGGCTTGCTGGTGGCGGTCACGGTGTTCTCGGCGATTCTGGCGATTACCCAGGACGCCCTGGCGCTGGCGTGTGTCGCCGCGCTCGGCGGTTTCGCTGCACCGATTCTGACTTCGACCGGCGCTGGCAACCACGTCGCGCTGTTCAGTTATTTCGCGCTGCTCAACGCCGGCATCCTCGCCATCGCCTGGTTCAAGGCCTGGCGCCTGCTCAACCTGATTGGCTTCGTTGGCACCTTTGGCATCGGTTTCGCCTGGGGGCTGCGTTCTTATGCGCCGCAGCTTTTGTGGAGCACCGAGCCGTTTCTGATTCTGTTCTTCCTGATGTACCTGGCCATTGGCTTGTTGTTCGCCCGCCGAAAACTACTCGACATGCCTGATGCTCCGGCAGACGGCGACCGTGAGGCGCTGCTGCACTGGTCGGCGCGCAAGGGTGACTACGTCGATGGGACGATGCTGTTCGGACCGCCGATTGTCGGCTTTGGTTTGCAGTTTGCGCTGGTGCAGCATCTGGAGTTCGCGGCGGCATTCAGCGCCCTCGCACTGGGCATGATCTACATGGGCCTGGCCAAAGTGTTGATGGGCGGGCGTGCCGTGCTGCTGGGCGAAACCTGTCTGGCGCTGGGGGTGATTTTTGCCAGTCTGGCGATTCCGCTCGGGCTCGATGCACGTTGGACGTCTGCGGCGTGGGCGGTGGAGGGCGCGGGGATTTTCTGGCTCGGCTTGCGTCAGCATCGCCCCTTCGCCCGGGCCTTTGCTTTGCTGTTGCAACTGGGGTCGGCGCTGGCGTTCCTCAGTCAGTTGCGCATCGGCGAGAGCAGTCTGCTCGATGGGGCACCGTTAGGTGCGCTGATGCTCGGCGTCGCGTTGTTATTCAGCTTCTATCAACTGCGCAAAGCCACGCCGGAACAGGCCTCGCCTTGGGAACGCCAAGGTCTGCCGGTGCTGGCGTGCCTGGGCCTGACGTGCCTTTACCTGCTGGCGCCGCTGTACTTCTTCATCCAGGGCACGGCGATCAGTTGGGCGCTGGCCGGTCTGGCGACGTTGTTCGTCGGTCTGCGCCTGCAATCGCGCACGTTCCTGTTCACGGCGTTTGCCGTGCAACTGCTGGGCGGCGCGTTGTTCCTGCTGCGCTTGCAAGGCGGGGGCGTAGATTCGGCCGCGGTTTTCAGCGCCGGCTGGAGCGGTTTGCTCAGTGCCTCCTTGATCGGGCTGGCCCTGATCGCCGGCATGTTGCTGGCCGCTCGCGATGAGATGGTGCGCGCCGATGTGCGTCTGCTGCGCGGATTGTCGGTGGTGCTGCTGGCCGGTCTGGTGCTGATCAATCTGGCGGTGCTGTTCGTGCTGCCGTGGCAGACCGCGAGTGCGGTGTGGGCCGCCAGCGGTTTGCTGATCATCTGGCTGAGCCTGTACCTCAAGCAGCGAGTGAGTTTTGTCTTCGGTCTGCTGTTGCAGGTGATCGGCGGCGCGGCGTTTTTGCTCGCCGGTTCCGAGTGGCTTGGGCCGTTGGCCAGTGAAGGTTCCAAGCCGTTGGCGCACGGCGGATTCTGGACGCCGTTGGTGCTGAGCCTGGCCGCGATGATCGGCGCTTGGCGCCTGCAACTGGGTCATCACGCGTCGGCGTTTGATGTGTTGAGTTTGCAGCGTTTGTCCGAGGTGTTGCTGGTGTGGGGCGCCGGTTGGTGGACGTTCGCGTGGGTCAATGAAGTGCTGGGCTTTGCGCCAGTGAATCTTGAAGACTCTCTGCTGTTGCTGGTCGCGGCACTGAGTGTGGCATTGTGGGCGCTACTGTCACTGCGCTTGAAATGGCCGGCGCTGGGTTTGCTGTGCACCTTGTTGATGCCGGCCGCCGGGCTGGTTTTGCTCATGACTTGGCATTCGCGTTATCACCCGGCGGCAGACGTCGGCTGGCTGGCGTGGGCTGTGGTGTTCGCGGTGCATTTCCTCAGCTTGCGGCGCTTGGCGCCGATGCTGCCGGCGCGGGCCTTGAGCACTGCGCATGTGCTGGGCTGCTGGCTATTGATCGGTGTGCTGGCGCTGGAACTGCGCTACGGCTTGCTGCTGTTGTCCGAGCAATACAACGCTTGGCGTTGGTTGGGCTGGGCGATTTTGCCGAGCCTGTATCTGTTGCTGGCGGCCGCACCGCGCAATTGGCCTTGGCCCGTCGCCGCGTTTGCCCGCCAGTACCGCTTGTACGCCGCTGCACCGTTGGCGGTGTTGATGCTCGGCTGGTTCTGGCTGGCCAACGGGATCAGCGATGGCAACGCCGAACCGCTGCCTTACGTGCCGCTGCTCAACCCGCTGGAACTGGGCCTGCTGTTTGCGCTGTTCGGCGTTTATGTCTGGTCGCGCAGCACGGTGTCGCAGTTGTCGATCCGACAGGACTACGCCGATTACGCCACGCAACTGATCGCCGGAGTTTCGCTGTTCGCCTTCTGCACCGCGTTGGTGACTCGCGCCGCACATCATTGGGCCGGGATCCCCTTCGAACTCGATCAGTTGCTGGCGTCGATGCTGGTGCAGGCCGGGTTGTCCATTGTCTGGACGCTGATGGCGCTGGGACTGATGATCGGCGGGCATCTGCGTCATCGCCGCGAAGTGTGGCTGATCGGCGCGGCGCTGATTGCGCTGGTGGTGGCCAAACTGATTTTTGTCGAATTGAGCAACCGTGGCGGCCTCGCCCGGATCGTCTCGTTTATCGGCGTTGGCGTGTTGCTGCTGGTGGTCGGCTACTTCGCGCCGCTGCCGCCCAAACGCACCGAAGCTGACCCGGTGGCGGACAAACCGGCCCCGGACACCGAAGGAGTTTCATCTTGAGTCGTATGCTGAATCTGGGTTGGTTGGCGCTGGGCGTGGTGATGACGGCCGGCGCCCAGGAAAAACCGACGGACTTCGCCACGCAGGTGCCGCTGACCGTCAGTGGCAACGGCCCGTGGTACCGCCTCGAACTGCCGCTGAATGTGCAATTGCAGGCGCGCCAGACCGATCTCAGCGATCTGCGCGTATTCAACGCCGCCGGCGAACCGCAGGCTTACGCCTTGGCCCGCGAATCGGCGCAGACCCGCGACGACGGGCAGTTGCATGACGTGAAGTGGTTCCCGCTGTACAACGCCGCCGACGCCTCGGAGCGCGCACCGAACGTGCGCGTGCAATCGACCACCAACGGCACGCTGGTCGAGGTGCAGCCGTCCAGCCAATTGGAGGCGGGCGAAGAAGTGCTGCGCGGGTGGTTGCTCGACGCGAGCGCGATCAAAGCGCCGTTGCAGCAATTGATTCTCGACTGGACCAGCGAGCGCGACGGCTTTCAGCGCTTCAGCATTGAGGCCAGTGATGACTTGCAGCATTGGCAGGCCTGGGGCGAGGGGCAGGTCGCACGGCTGACCTTTTCCGACGAGCGAATCGAGCAGCATGAAGTGACGCTGCCGGGGCAGTCGGCGCGTTATGTGCGCTTGCTGTGGGATTCACCGAACTCGGCGCCGAACCTGACGTTGGCGCAAGTGAAAAGCAGCGACCCGCGCAATTTGCCGCTGCCGTTGGTCTGGTCGCAGGACCTGGCCGGCAGCAGCACCAAGGCCGGGGAATACACCTGGCAGTTGCCGATGGGGCTGAACGTCGAACGGGTGCAGGTTGAACTCAAAGAGCCGAACAGCCTGGCACCGGTGACGTTGGCGGGGCGGCGCGAGAGTAGTCTGCCGTGGCAGACGTTGAGCAGTGGCTTGCTGTATCGCCTGACGCAGAATGATCAGGACGTGGTGCAGAACGAAATGTCGCTTTACGGGCAGCCCGTTCAGCAGTTGAAACTGACCGTAGATGAGCGCGGCGGCGGCTTGGGAGAGCAGGCGCCGAGCTTGAAATACGCAGTGCGGGCGACGCAGGTGGTCTTTCTGGCGCGTGGCGCAGGGCCGTACAGCCTGGCGCTGGGCAATCCGACGGTGAAAACGGCGAACCTGCCGCTGGCTACGCTGATTCCCGATTTCAAACCGCAGAAACTGGCGACGTTGGGTAAGGCGACGGTGCAGGGCCAAGCCATCAACACGCCCGCCTCGACAACAGCCACTACGGCAGTTGTTGAAACCAACTGGAAGAAGTTGGGGCTGTGGGCGGTGTTGTTGTTGAGTGTGGTGTTCCTTGGAGTGATGGCGGCGAGTCTGCTGCGTAAACCTCCCGCCAAGTCCTGAGAATGGCTGGCGCTGCGCGCCATGCGCGAGCAAGTCCGCTCCCACAGTTGATCTTCAGTGGGCACAAGTCTGTATTCAAGGGAGATCCCTTGCTCGCGAAGACGGCCAATCGGTCGAAAAAAAACCGGGCTACCATCCATCCCGTTTCCAACTACGCTAAATCCGGTGCCTGAACTCTCCGGGCCCGATCACGTCTGATAGATGCAATTGCACCCCAACGCACGTTACCGGGCGTCTTTGCTCGCTACGTTTTCAGACTCCCTGTAAACTGCGCGGGTTTTCAGCCCACCATTCCACCGGAGCCGTCCATGTCCCGCGTTACCTTGAGTCGCTATTTGATTGAGCAGACCCGCAGCAACAACACTCCTGCCGATCTGCGCTTCCTGATCGAAGTGGTGGCGCGTGCCTGTAAGGAAATCAGCCACGCCGTGTCCAAAGGCGCCCTGGGCGGTGTTCTGGGCAGCATGGGCACTGAAAACGTACAAGGCGAAGTGCAGAAGAAGCTCGATGTGATCTCCAACGAGATTCTGCTCGAAGCCAACGAATGGGGCGGTCACCTGGCCGGCATGGCGTCCGAAGAAATGGACAATGCCTACCAGATCCCGGGCAAGTACCCGAAGGGCGCCTACCTGCTGGTGTTCGACCCACTGGACGGTTCGTCGAACATCGACATCAACGCCCCGGTCGGCACCATCTTCTCGGTATTGCGTTGCCCGAACGAATACCTGAGCCAGAACGAAGCGCTGAACGAAAAAGCTTTCCTGCAGCCAGGCACCGAGCAGGTCGCTGCCGGTTACGCGATCTACGGGCCGCAGACCATGCTGGTACTGACCCTGGGCGACGGCGTCAAAGGCTTCACCCTGGACCGCGAAATGGGCAGCTTCGTGCTGACTCACGAAGACATCACCATTCCTGAGTCCACCCAGGAGTTCGCCATCAACATGTCCAACCAGCGTCACTGGGAAGCTCCGGTGCAGCGCTACGTCGACGAGTTGCTGGCCGGCGAAGAAGGTCCACTGAAAAAGAACTACAACATGCGTTGGGTCGCGGCGATGGTTGCCGACGTGCACCGCATCCTGACCCGTGGCGGTCTGTTCATGTACCCGCGCGACAGCCGCGAGCCGTCCAAGCCGGGCAAATTGCGTCTGATGTACGAAGCCAACCCGATGTCGTTCCTGGTGGAACAAGCGGGCGGCGCGTCCACCGACGGCCACCAGCGTATCCTCGACATTCAGCCAGAAGGCCTGCACCAGCGTGTTGCGGTGTTCCTCGGTTCGAAAGAAGAAGTCGCACGCGCCACGGCCTACCACAAGGCTTAAGCCATGAACGCGCCTTGGCAACCGTTGCTCGATTGGTGGTTCGGTCACGCCGAATCACCGGACGAGGTTTCGGCTGACAAGGGCAAGCTGTGGTTCGGCAAGAAAGACAGCCAGGACCTCGAAGCGCGTGAGCGGTTCGGGGTCTTTGTCGATCAGGCCCTGGCGGGCGAACTGACCGAGTGGACGCAATGTCCCGAAGGTTGGCTGGCGGTGGTGCTGTTGCTCGATCAACTGCCGCGAATGATCTTTCGCGATTCTCCCAAAGCATTCGCTGGCGATCTGCGCGCGCAGCAACTTGTCGCGCAAGGCATTGCTGCGGATTTCGACCGGCAACTGAAGCCGATTCAACGGGTATTCATCTATCTGGTGTTCGAACACTGCGAAAACCTTGCGGTGCAGAACGAAGCGGTTTCGCGGTTTATCGGTCTGGTGGCTGAGCAGCCGGAGGCAGAGCGTGCGGTGTTTGCCGACAATCTGGATTATGCCGAGCGGCATCAGAAAGTGATTGCAAGGTTTGGGCGGTTTCCGCATCGCAATGCGGTGTTGGGGCGCGAGTCTACGGCTGAGGAGTTGGCGTTTCTTTGCGGGCCGGGTTCCAGATTTTAGATCTCAGTGCGGCTGATGCTGCTTTCGCGAGCAAGCCCGCTCCCACACTGAAATGCATTCCAATGTGGGGCTTGCTCGCGAAGGGGCCAGTGGCAGCGCCTTAGATCCTGAAGCTACCCACCAATTGTTTGAGACGCGCCGCTTGCTGCTCCAGATCCGAGCACGCCCGCAACGTCGCCTGCAAGTTCTCCACACCTTCCTGATTCAGCGTGTTGATCTCGTTGATGTCGACGTTGATCGACTCGACCACTGCCGTCTGCTCTTCAGTCGCAGTCGCCACCGACTGGTTCATCCCGTCGATCTCGCCGATGCGCTGGGTGACGCTGCCAAGGCGTTCGCCGGCCTGGTTGGCGATGCCGACGCTGCTTTCGCTCTCACGCTGGCTCTCGGTCATGATGTTGACGGCCTGACGGGCGCCGACTTGCAGCTCTTCGATCATGCCCTGCACTTGCTGCGCCGAATCCTGGGTGCGGTGTGCGAGGTTGCGCACTTCATCCGCGACCACGGCGAAACCACGCCCAGCCTCACCCGCACGGGCCGCTTCGATGGCGGCGTTGAGCGCGAGCAAGTTGGTCTGCTGCGAAATGCTGGTGATCACTTCCAGAATCTGGCCGATGTTCACCGTGTTGCTGTTCAGGGTTTCGATGTTGCCGCAGGAGTCGCTGATCTTCGCCGACAACTGCTGCATGGCGTGGATGGTTTTATCCACCACCTGCTGACCGTCGACGGCCAGGCTGCGCGCGTCGCTGGAGTGCTGCGAGGCGAGGGCGGCATTCTGGGCGATTTCCTGGGCGGCGGCTCCGAGTTGGTTGATCGCGGCGGCGACGCTGTTGGTACGGCTCGCTTGCTGATCGGAGTTGTACATCGACGAGTTCGACGCGGCGACCACGCGCAGGGCGACTTCGTTGACCTAGCCGGTCGCGGAGGCCACTTCGCGGATCGAGGTGTGGATACGTTCGACGAACCGGTTGAACGATGTGCCCAGCGCGCCGAACTCATCGTTGCCGTGGATCATCAGACGTTTGGTCAGGTCGCCTTCGCCTTCTGCGATGTCGTGCATCGCGCGGCCCATGGTCAGCAGTGGTTGCATCAGCACGCGGATCAGCATGCCGAGCAGGGCGATGATGATCACCACGGCGATGACCATGGCAATCAGCGCCGAGGTGCGGAATTCGCTGAGCATCGCGAACGCGGTGTCTTTATCCAGCACCAGCGCCACGTACCAGTCAGCCGATGGCACGCCATTGACGCGGGTGAAGGAGATCAACTGCGTCTTGCCGCCGAACTCGACTTCCTTCAAACCGGGGCTGACGTTTGGCGCACCGTTCGGATAGGCCTCGGCGAGGGTCTTGAGCACCAGTTTGCTGTCCGAGTGGATCAGGATTTTGCCATCGGCGCTGACGATAAATGCGTGACCATGGCCGCCGAAGTTCAGCGAGTTGATGATTGCGCTGACGCTGCTCAGATCGATATCGGCACCGGCGACGCCAATCATCTGGCCCTGGCGCTGCACCGGGGTGGCAACAGTGATGACCAGTTTGCCCGACGAGGCGGCGATGTACGGTTCGGTGACGATGGTTTGCTGCGCACTGTCGGCCGCTTTGTACCAGCCACGGGCGCGCGGGTCGTAATCCGGTGCGCGGTTGCCGGCCGGTACCGAGAACATCACGCCATCCGCGCCGCCGAAGTAGCTGAGCTGGAAGTTACCGGTGTAGGCGGGCAGGTCGATGATGCGTTTCAGGCTGGCGGGCGCGTTGCCGTCGGCGACAACTTGCTGGGCCAGCGATTGCAGCAATTGGATGCGGCTTTCCAGCCAGGTCTGGATGTTGCTGGTGGTCAGGCTGCCCAGTTCCTGCATCGAGGCTTCGGTGCTGCTGTTCAGGGCTTCGCGTTGTCGGTAGTCATTGAAAAAGATGAAACAGGCGAACGCAACGGCCACCACGAGGGCGGCAGCCAACAAGATTTTGTGGCTGAATTTCAGGTTTCTGGTCATCGAATGAGCTACCGCGAAGGGGCTGGTCAAGAAATGGCGGCAATTTGCCACATCTGGGGGCTTTGCGCTGCTCTTGTTTCGACCGCTGCGCGCCAAAGATTAGGCGGCTTTGATGAAAGGCGACGAAATGCTCAATAGCCGCACGAAGTGCCTGATTTTCCGGTAAATGCCGGACGAGTGGCCATATAAATAGCCAACTTGGAAGGGAACCAGAAGAGGGTTTTCTCTTCTAAGCTTCTGGTTGGCACCCTGCCATCCCCCCCTCGCTCCAGGAGTTACACCATGTCGCTGCGATCTATCGCCCTGCTGTCGTTTTGCGTGCTGTTGGCCGCATGCAGCAAGGTCAATCAGGAAAACTATGCCAAGCTTTCGGCCGGCATGGCCAAGGCCGAGGTTGAAACCTTGCTCGGCAAACCCACCGATTGCTCGGGCGCGCTCGGCATGTCCAGTTGCACCTGGGGCGACAAGAACAGCTTTATCAGCGTGCAGTACGCCGGTGACAAAGTGCTGATGTTTTCCGGCCAAGGCCTGAAGTAAACCGGGGCTTCGCGCCCACGGAGAAGAAGAATGAAGCGGTTATTGCTAATCCTTTTTGCCGGCCTGGTACTGGCCGGCTGCGCCACGTCCGGCGTGGACCCTTTGGCGCCGAAAACCGTCAACAGCGTCAATCTCAAGCGTTACCAAGGCACCTGGTATGAACTGGCGCGCTTGCCGATGTATTTCCAGCGCCATTGCGCGCAATCCGAAGCTCGCTACACCCTTCAGCCCGACGGCAACATGGGGGTGTTCAACCGCTGCCTGACAAAAGACTGGGAGTGGCAAGAGGTCAAGGGTACGGCTTATCCGCAGGTTCCGGGCAAGACCGACAAGCTGTGGGTCGAGTTCGACACCTGGTTCTCACGGTTGATACCGGGTGTGGCGAAGGGTGAATACTGGGTGTTGTACGTCAGCGATGACTACAAGACCGCCATCGTCGGCGACCCGAGTCGCAAGTACATGTGGTTGTTGTCGCGTACGCCGACTGTCAACGGCGTGGTGCGTGAGGATCTGCTGAGCAAGGCGCGGCAGCAGGGTTACGACACCACTCGACTGATCTGGCGCACCACGGATCGGCAGATGGCCAAGACGTCGAATTAACCAGCACCGCCTATCAAATGTGGGAGCGGGCTTGCTCGCGAAGAGGGCGTGTCAGTCGACGCAAGTGTTGACCGATACACCGCTTTCGCGAGCAAGTCCGCTCCCACATTTTTTGCGTTGTGTCAGCCTAAAAGCTCGCGCAGGACTTGAGTGAAGGCTCGCGCACTGTCTTCTTCCCCCGCATGCCGCCCATCGCGCACCACCCACTGGCCATTAACCAGCACGTCACGCACCTGACGATCACCGCCGGCAAACAACCAGCGATTCAGAATCCCGTCGCCATTGGCCGTCGCCAGGTACGGATCATTGCCATCGAGCACAATCCAGTCCGCCCGCTTACCGACTTCAAGCGCTCCAATTGGTTGCCCCAGTGCCTGAGCACCGCCCTCCAGCGCGGCGTCGTACAACGTGCGCCCGACCATCGGCTGATCCGCGCCATACAAGCGGTTGCGTCGTTGATCACGCAGACGCTGGCCGTATTCCAGCCAACGCAATTCTTCCACCACGCTGAGTGACACATGGCTGTCAGAGCCGATACCCAGGCGGCCACCTTGAGCGAGGAAGTCCACGGCCGGGAAAATCCCGTCGCCCAGGTTGGCCTCGGTGGTCAGGCACAAACCGGCGATGGCGCGACTCTTGGCCATTAGCGTGACTTCTTCCGGATTGGCGTGAGTGGCATGGACCAGGCACCAGCGTTGATCGACTTCGGTGTTTTCATAGAGCCATTGCAGGGGGCGGCGCCCGCTCCAGCTCAGGCAGTCATCGACTTCCTTTTGCTGCTCGGCGATGTGGATGTGCACCGGGCACTGCTTGTCACTGGCCGCCAGCACTTCGCTGATTTGCTGCGGGGTGACCGCGCGCAACGAGTGGAAGCACAGACCCAACGATTGCGCCTTTTGCTGTGCCAACAGCGGCTGCAAACGTGATTGCAGCTTCAAGTAGTTTTCGCTGCTGTTGATGAAGCGGCGTTGGCCGTCATTCGGGGGCTGGCCGCCGAAACCTGCATGGCTGTAGAGCACCGGAAGCAGCGTCAGGCCGATGCCGCTGTCACTGGCGGCCTGACTGATGCGCAACGCCAGTTCGGCCGGGTCGGCGTACGGCTGACCCTTGCTGTCGTGGTGTACGTAATGAAATTCGGCCACCGAGGTGTAACCGGCCTTGAGCATTTCGATGTACAGCTGTCGGGCGATCACGCCGAGTTGATCCGGGCTGATTTTTCCGACGAGCCGATACATCAGATCGCGCCAGGTCCAGAAACTGTCGTTGGGATTGCCGGCCACTTCGGCCAGCCCGGCCATCGCCCGCTGGAACGCGTGGGAGTGCAGATTGGGCATCCCCGGCAGCAACGGCCCGCTCAGCCGTTCGGCGCCCTCTGCGGTGGAATCGGCCTGGATTTGGGTCAACACGCCATCAGCGCTGACCTCAAGACGTACATGATTGGCCCATCCGTTAGGCAGCAGCGCGCGTTCGGCAAAGAAAGCGGACATGGTTCAGCACCCCATCGTGTGTTATTTGTATATACATATACAGACGTTTGCCTGCTCGGTAAACTCCGGCAAGCTAGCAACCTCTACCGACGAACAAGGATCCACCGTGCCGACTCCGCCTCCAGTTTCCCCGTTGGCCGCGAACATGGGCGACAGTCCGGCGCCCTTGTACGCGCGTGTCAAACAGATGATTACCCAGCAGATCGACAGCGGTAACTGGCCGCCGCACTACCGCGTGCCGTCGGAAAGCGAATTGGTCAATCAACTCGGTTTCAGCCGCATGACCATCAACCGCGCGCTGCGCGAGATGACCGCCGACGGCCTGTTGGTGCGCATGCAAGGTGTCGGCACTTTTGTCGCCGAACCGAAGAGCCAGTCCGCGCTGTTTGAAGTGCACAACATCGCTGATGAAATCGCCTCCCGTGGTCATCGCCATACTTGCCAGGTCATCACCCTTGAAGAAGAGGCCGCCGGTTCCGAGCGGGCGCTGGCGCTGGACATGCGCGAAGGGCAGAAAGTCTTTCACTCGCTGATCGTGCATTACGAAAACGACATCCCGGTGCAAATCGAGGACCGTTTCGTCAACGCGCTGGTCGCCCCGCAATACTTGAAGCAGGACTTCACCCTGCAAACGCCTTACGCCTACCTCAACCAGGTCGCGCCGCTGACCGAGGGCGAGCATGTGGTTGAAGCGATTCTTGCCGAGCCGTCGGAGTGCAAGTTGCTGCAGATCGAGAAAGGCGAGCCGTGCCTGCTGATTCGCCGCCGCACCTGGTCGGGGCGTCAACCGGTGACGGCTGCGCGTCTGATTCACCCAGGTTCTCGTCATCGTCTGGAAGGACGCTTTCATAAATGAATGGTTTGAAAGTTTTACGCGCCGAAGGCTACCCGCGCATGCCGTGGAAGAACGGCGGCGGCAGCACTGAAGAAATCACCCGCGATGCGGGCGCAGGTCTGGAGGGTTTTGGCTGGCGCCTGTCGATTGCCGATATCGCGGAGTCGGGCGGTTTTTCGACCTTCGCCGGTTATCAACGGGTGATCACCGTGTTGCAGGGTGACGGCATGACCTTGTGTGTGGACGGTGACGACACCCAGCCTCTGTTACCCCTCGACCCGTTCGCTTTCGGAGGTGAAAGCCAAGTGTCCTGTACGTTGCTTGGCGGGGCGATTCGCGATTTCAACCTGATCTATGCTCCGCAGCGCTACAGCGCACGTTTGCAATGGCTGGACGGCGCGCAGCGGTTTTTCAGCTCGGCGGGGACGCTGCTGGTGTTCAGTGTCAGTGAGTTGCTGCAAGTGACAGTCGGTGAGGACAGGGCACAACTTGGCCGGCATGATTGCCTGCAACTGGACGGTAACACCGGGTTGGTTGAAATCTCCGTCGATGGCGGTTGCTGCGTAATCGAGCTGACAGCACGCTGACCTGAATCGGGTCACACATCCTGTGGCGAGGGAGTAAATCCCCTCGCCACCCATGTATTCACACTTCTTGTTTCCCCGGCGCACCAATTTGTTACCGAACGCCCCAGCGTGGCGCAACACCACGCTTTCGTAACCCTCTCGCAATGCCCCAAACACACCCCCGCGAAAAATTTAACCCACGCCAGAACCCTTGATTCAGGCGTCCTCCAGCCTCGTCCGCTATGTTTCTTGAGCCGCCCTTCAACAAGTTGGCCGCTTGATTGCATATGCTTGTATGTACAAGTAAAGACGTATGCGTATGAGTCGCTCGAGACTCTCTGCAGCGTCCACTGATTCGCTTGCGCGCATTGAAGCGCACAGGCTGCTTGCCCACTGCCAGGGTTGGTTTGAATTGATCGCTGAGGAGTCTTTTTCGTGACTGACAACAAAATGACCGCTGCCCCTTTTACAAAGCACCGTGACGTCGAAATCCGTGCTGCACGCGGTAACAAGCTGACCGCCAAAAGCTGGCTGACCGAAGCGCCGCTGCGCATGCTGATGAACAACCTTGATCCGCAAGTGGCCGAGAACCCGAAAGAACTGGTGGTCTACGGTGGCATCGGTCGTGCGGCGCGTAACTGGGAGTGCTACGACAAGATCGTCGAGAGCCTGACCAATCTCAATGACGACGAGACCCTGCTGGTGCAATCCGGCAAGCCGGTCGGCGTGTTCAAGACTCACAGCAACGCCCCGCGCGTACTGATCGCCAACTCCAACCTCGTCCCGCACTGGGCGAGCTGGGAGCATTTCAACGAACTCGACGCCAAAGGCCTGGCCATGTACGGCCAGATGACCGCCGGCAGCTGGATCTACATCGGCAGCCAGGGCATCGTCCAGGGCACCTACGAAACCTTCGTTGAGGCCGGTCGTCAGCACTACAACGACAACCTTACCGGCAAGTGGGTCCTGACCGCCGGGCTGGGCGGCATGGGTGGCGCTCAGCCTCTGGCCGCAACCCTGGCCGGCGCTTGCTCGCTGAACATCGAATGCCAGCAGGTCAGCATCGATTTCCGCCTGAAAAGCCGTTACGTCGACGAGCAAGCCACTGACCTCGACGACGCCCTGGCGCGCATCGACAAGTACACCAAAGAAGGCAAAGCGATTTCCATCGCGCTGCTGGGCAACGCCGCTGAAATTTTGCCGGAACTGGTCAAGCGCGGTGTGCGCCCGGACATGGTCACCGACCAGACCAGCGCCCACGACCCACTCAACGGCTACCTGCCGGCCGGCTGGAGCTGGGACGAATACCGCGCCCGCGCCAAGACCGAACCGGCCGCTGTGATCAAAGCCGCCAAGCAGTCGATGGCCGTGCACGTCAAAGCGATGCTGGAATTCCAGAAGCAAGGCATCCCGACCTTCGACTACGGCAACAACATCCGTCAGATGGCTCAGGAAGAAGGTGTTGAAAACGCATTCGACTTCCCGGGTTTCGTACCGGCCTATATCCGTCCGCTGTTCTGCCGTGGCATCGGTCCGTTCCGTTGGGCGGCCCTGTCGGGCGATCCACAGGATATTTACAAAACCGACGCCAAGGTCAAAGAGTTGATCCCGGACGACGCCCACCTGCACAACTGGCTGGACATGGCCCGTGAGCGCATCAGCTTCCAGGGCTTGCCGGCGCGTATCTGCTGGGTTGGCCTGGGCCTGCGCGCCAAGCTGGGTCTGGCATTCAACGAAATGGTCCGTAGCGGCGAGTTGTCAGCGCCGATCGTGATCGGTCGTGATCACCTCGATTCCGGCTCGGTGGCCAGCCCGAACCGTGAAACCGAATCGATGCAGGACGGTTCCGACGCCGTGTCCGACTGGCCTCTGCTC
Source organism: Pseudomonas sp. RA_15y_Pfl2_54 (assembly GCF_963971015.1). Classification (NCBI taxonomy): domain Bacteria; kingdom Pseudomonadati; phylum Pseudomonadota; class Gammaproteobacteria; order Pseudomonadales; family Pseudomonadaceae; genus Pseudomonas; species Pseudomonas sp. RA_15y_Pfl2_54. The sequence goes on along the minus strand of NZ_CAXAPN010000006.1, from coordinate 186,852 downwards.
AACGCTCTGCTCAACACCGCGAGCGGCGCGACCTGGGTGTCCCTGCACCACGGCGGCGGCGTGGGCATGGGCTTCTCCCAGCACTCGGGCATGGTGATTGTCTGCGACGGTACGGACGAAGCGGCCGAGCGTATCGCCCGCGTGCTGCACAACGACCCGGCCACGGGTGTCATGCGTCACGCCGATGCCGGTTACCAGATCGCCATCGACTGCGCCAAGGAACAGGGCCTGAACCTGCCGATGATTACCGGTCAATAAACGCAACTCTGTGGGAAATGCTTTGGGTGGGGGTGGGCTTGCTCACGAATGCGGTGGATCAATCAGCACATGTTTCGAATGTGCCGACCCCTTCGCGAGCAAGCCCGCTCCCACCAAAAGCAACCCACGCAAGACGCTCAGTGAACTCGAATAACAATCCACAGAGGTTGAATCATGGCTGTTAACCCTGATCGTGCAGGCAACAAACCGTTGATCGAAAGGCGTTCGATCGACTACATCCCGGAAGCGGAAAGACACGGTCGTCTGTTTAGCCAATTCACCCTGTGGATGGGTGCCAACCTGCAAATCACTGCGATTGTCACCGGGGCGTTGGCCGTGGTGCTGGGCGGTGATGTGTTCTGGTCGTTGATCGGTCTGTTGATCGGTCAACTGCTGGGCGGCGGGGTGATGGCACTGCATGCGGCGCAAGGGCCGAAACTCGGTCTGCCGCAGATGATTTCCAGCCGTGTGCAGTTCGGCGTTTATGGCGCGGCCATCCCGATTGTGTTGGTGTGCCTGATGTACCTGGGTTTCACCGCAACGGGCACGGTGCTTTCCGGCCAGGCGCTGGGCCAGTTGTTTGGCGTCAGCGACAGCATCGGCATTCTGATCTTCGCCAGTGTCATCGTGCTGGTCACGGTGATGGGTTATCGGGTGATCCACTGGATTGGCCGCGTCGCCAGCGTCATTGGCGTGATTGCTTTCGTATTTCTGTTCTGGCGTCTGATGAGCCAGACCGACGTCGGTGCACTCCTGCAAATCCGTCACTTTAGCTGGAGCAGTTTTTTGCTGGCGGTGTCGCTCGCGGCGTCCTGGCAGATCGCTTTCGGCCCTTACGTGGCGGACTACTCACGCTACCTGCCGAGCAAGACGTCAGCGGTGAAAACCTTTTTCGCTGCGGGCGCCGGTTCGGTGATTGGCGCACAAGTGGCGATGATCCTTGGTGTGTTCGCTGCCGCTTCAGCCAACGGCCAGTTCGCCGGCCATGAAGTGGCTTATATCGTCGGTCTGGGCGGAACCGGTGCCACCGCTGCGTTGCTGTATTTCAGCATCGCGTTCGGCAAGGTCACCATCTCGACGCTGAACTCCTACGGCAGCTTCATGTGCATCGCGACCATCATCAGCGGTTTCCGTGGCCACCTGACGGTGTCGCGCTTGCAGCGTCTGGTTTTCGTGGTGGTCATCGTCGGGGCGGCAACGCTGATCGCATTGCTCGGTCAGCACTCGTTCCTCGGTGCGTTCAAGTCCTTCATTCTGTTCCTGCTGGCGTTTTTCACGCCTTGGAGCGCGATCAACCTGGTCGACTACTACTGCATCACCCGCGAGCGCTATGACGTGCCGGCACTGGCCGATCCAAATGGTCGCTACGGCCGCTGGAACGTCCTCGGTATCAGCGTCTATGTGTTCGGTGTGCTGGTGCAACTGCCGTTCATTTCCACCAAGTTCTACACCGGCCCGCTGGTGGCCGCCCTCGGCGATGTGGATATTTCCTGGATCATCGGCCTGGTGCTGCCCGCCGCCCTTTATTACGTGTGCGCAAAAAAATGGCACAGCACGGTGCCCGATCACCTGATTCTGCCGGTCGAGCAGGACAGCCATGCACAACCTGAGAAAAACAGGGCCAGTCGCGCTGCGGCGCAGGCCTGATTGGACGTGGACAGGGCTGGATGCCTCTTGACTGCCGTAAGCCCAACTCATGATTAGGAGCGTCACGACAATGAAATCGAACAAGACCCTGCTGACCACACTGCTTTCGATGGGCCTGCTCGCCAGTGCCGGCGCCACCCAGGCGGCCGGCTGGTGCGAATCGGGCAAACCGGTGAAATTCGCCGGGCTGAACTGGGAAAGCGCCATGCTGCTGACTGACGTGCTGCAAGTGGTGCTGGAGAAAGGTTACGACTGCAAGACCGATAGCTTGCCGGGCAACTCCATCACCATGGAAAACGCCCTGAGCAGCAACGACATTCAAGTGTTCGCCGAAGAATGGGTCGGCCGCAGCGAGGTCTGGAACAAGGCCGAGAAGGCCGGCAAGGTCGTTGGTGTCGGCGCGCCGATCGTGGGCGCCGTTGAAGGCTGGTACGTGCCGCGCTACGTGATCGAAGGCGACGCCAAGCGCAAGCTTGAGCCCAAAGCCCCGGACCTGAAAAACATCGCAGACCTGGGCAAATACGCCGCCGTGTTCAAGGACGCTGAAGAACCTTCCAAAGGCCGTTTCTACAACTGCCCGGCTGGCTGGACCTGCGAACTGGACAACAGCGAAATGCTCAAAAGCTATGGTCTGGAAAGCAGCTACACCAACTTCCGTCCGGGCACCGGCCCGGCGCTGGATGCGGCGGTGTTGTCGAGCTACAAGCGTGGTGAACCGATCCTGTTCTACTACTGGTCGCCGACCCCGCTGATGGGCCAGATCGACGCGGTCAAGCTCGAAGAAAAACCGGGCGTCGACAAGACAGTGAGCATCAAGGTCGGCCTGTCGAAAACCTTCCACGAGCAAGCCCCGGAACTGGTGGCCGTGCTGGAAAAGGTCAACCTGCCGATCGACCTGCTGAACCAGAACCTGGGACGCATGGCGAAGGAACGTATCGAGTCGCCGAAACTGGCGAAAATCTTCCTCAAGGAACATCCTGAAGTCTGGCACAAGTGGGTGAGCGACGACGCCGCCAGGAAAATCGACGCGGCCTTGTAGGTTGAGCTTCTCCGGCTGCCGGCATCGGCAGTCGGACGCTTGATCGCAACCCCTTGATTGAGAGTCTCTTATGTTTCCCGAAAGCTTTACCTTTTCCATCGCCGACTGGGTCAACGGTTGGGTCGATTCGCTGGTCACCAACTACGGCGATGTGTTCCGCCACATCTCCGACACGCTGCTGTGGGCCATCGTCAACCTCGAAGGCATGCTGCGTGCAGCACCCTGGTGGTTGATGCTGGCGATCGTCGGCGCCGTGGCCTGGCACGCCACACGCAAAGTGGCGACCACCGCGGTGATCGTCGGTTTGCTGTTTCTGGTGGGCGCTGTCGGCCTGTGGGACAAGCTCATGCAAACCCTGGCGCTGATGATGGTCGCGACGATCATTTCGGTGCTGATCGGCATCCCGCTGGGGATTCTCTCGGCACGCAGCAATCGCCTGCGTTCGGTGTTGATGCCGCTGCTCGACATCATGCAAACCATGCCTAGCTTCGTGTATCTGATCCCGGTGCTGATGCTGTTCGGTCTGGGCAAGGTGCCGGCGATTTTCGCGACCGTCATCTACGCCGCACCACCGCTGATTCGCCTGACTGATCTGGGCATTCGCCAGGTCGACGGCGAGGTGATGGAGGCCATCAACGCTTTCGGCGCCAACCGCTGGCAGCAACTGTTCGGCGTGCAACTGCCGCTGGCCCTGCCAAGCATCATGGCCGGGATCAACCAGACCACCATGATGGCCCTGTCGATGGTGGTGATCGCCTCGATGATCGGTGCCCGGGGTCTGGGTGAAGACGTACTGGTGGGCATTCAGACCCTCAACGTCGGACGCGGCCTCGAAGCCGGTCTGGCGATCGTGATTCTCGCAGTGGTCATCGACCGCATTACTCAGGCATACGGTCGGCCACGGCATGAGGTGAGCAAATGAACGACGCAACCGTGAGCAAGATCGAAGTCAAAAACGTCTTCAAGATTTTCGGCAACCGTGCCAAGGACGCACTGGCGATGGTCGGCCAGGGCAAGACCAAGGATCAGGTACTGAGCGAAACCGGTTGCGTGGTCGGGGTCAATGACCTGTCGCTGAGCATCGGCACCGGCGAGATCTTCGTGATCATGGGCCTGTCCGGCTCGGGCAAATCGACCCTGGTGCGCCACTTCAATCGTCTGATCGACCCGACCAGCGGCGCGATCCTGGTCGACGGCGTGGACATCCTGCAATACGACATGGATGCCCTGCGCGAATTTCGTCGGCACAAGATCAGCATGGTGTTCCAGAGCTTCGGCCTGCTGCCGCACAAGACCGTCCTCGACAACGTCGCCTACGGCCTGAAAGTGCGCGGCGAAAGCAAGCAGATGTGCTCTGAACGTGCGCTGCACTGGATCAATACCGTGGGCCTCAAGGGCTACGAAAACAAATACCCGCACCAACTGTCCGGAGGCATGCGCCAGCGAGTCGGCCTGGCCCGGGCTCTGGCGGCGGACACCGACATCATCCTGATGGACGAAGCGTTCAGCGCCCTGGATCCGTTGATCCGCGCCGAGATGCAAGACCAGTTGCTGGAGCTGCAAAAGACCCTGCACAAGACCATCGTCTTCATCACCCACGACCTCGACGAAGCCGTGCGCATCGGGAATCGCATTGCAATTCTCAAGGACGGCAAGCTGATTCAGGTCGGCACGCCAAGAGAAATCCTGCATTCGCCGGCTGATGAATATGTCGACCGGTTCGTGCAGCGGCGGGCGGCGGTGGTTTAGGCAGTTTTGTGTTGGCTGGTCCGGCCCCTTCGCGAGCAAGCCCGCTCCCACATTTGGAATGCGTCCCCTGTGGGAGCGGGCTTGCTCGCGAAGGCGTCGGTAAAGCTGCATCAATATTACGGTTGAGGTTTTAGATGTCCCAGGCTGAAAAAATCGTTATCACTGGCAGCCCCCTGCGTTGGCAGGACGTGGTCGCCGTCGCCCGGCACGGCGCGCAATTGGAGTTGTCGAGCGAGACCTGGGCGCGCATCGAAAACGCACAGGCCATCGTCCAGCGCATCGTCGAAAGCGGCGAGCGCGCGTATGGCGTCAACACTGGTCTGGGCGGGTTGTCCAACGTCTCGCTCAAAGACGAACAACTCAGCCAGTTGTCGCGCAATACCTTGCTCAGCCACGCCTGCGGCGTTGGTCCGGTACTGCCTGACGAACAGACCCGCGCGATCATCTGCGCGGCGATCCACAACTACAGCCACGGCAAATCCGGCATTCATCGGCGGGTGGTCGAAGGGCTGCTGGCGCTGCTCAATCGCGGCATCACCCCGCAAGTGCCGTCGCAAGGTTCGGTGGGTTACCTGACCCACATGGCACACATCGGCATCGCGCTGCTGGGCGTGGGCAATGTCAGCTATCGCGGCCAGATCACCTCGGCGCAACAGGCGTTGTCCGAAGAGGGGCTGCAACCGGTGCCACTGGGGGCGAAGGACGGTTTGTGCCTGGTCAACGGCACGCCTTGCATGACCGGCCTCAGTTGCCTGGCGATTGCCGATGCCACGCGTCTGCTGCAATGGGCCGACGTGATCGGCGCGATGAGTTTCGAAGCCCAGCGCGGACAGATTGCGGCGTTCGATGCCGAGATCATCGCGCTCAAGCCGCACCCGGGCATGCAGCAGGTTGGTGTCAATCTGCGCGCCCTGCTCGACGGCAGTGAAGTGATCGCCTCAAGCAAAGGCATTCGCACGCAGGACGCCTTGAGTATCCGTTCGATCCCGCAGGTGCATGGCGCCGCGCGCGATCAACTGGCGCACGCGATCAAGCAGGTCGAAGCCGAACTCAACGGCTGCACTGACAATCCGTTGCTGCTCGGTACGCCGGATAACTTCCGGGTCATGTCGCAAGCCAATCCGCACGGCCAGTCGGTGGCGATGGCGGCGGATCTGCTGGCAATCGCCATGGCCGAAATCGGCTCGATTGCCGAACGTCGTCTCGATCGCTTGGTCAACCCGCACGTCAGCGGTTTGCCGGCGTTTCTGGTGGCCAACCCGGGGGTGAACTCGGGGATGATGATCGTGCAATACGTCGCCGCGTCGCTGTGTGCCGAAAACCGCCAATTGGCGCAGCCGGCGGTGCTCGACAACTACATCACCTCAGGCTTGCAGGAAGACCACCTGAGCATGGGCACCAACGCTGCGCTGAAGCTGCACCGCGCCCTGGAAAACTGCACGCAGATCCTCGCCATCGAATATCTGCTGGCGGCGCAGGCGTTTGAATTCTTGAAAGAGCAGCGTTTTGGCGCGGGCACTGATATCGCGTGGCGCCTGCTGCGTGAGAAAGTCCCGGCCTACGATCAGGACCGCTGGCTGGCGCCGGATATCGCCGCCGCTGCGAGCGTTTTGAAAGATACGAACGCGCTGCACAACGTCTTACCGAATCTGCACTGACAATACCCATACCAGCGTGCCAAGGCGCGGATCGTCCACAAGACGAGAAACGACGGATAACGGAATGCTCCGGAGCGACTGGTAGTTAATAACAAACTCTCAAAAGGAGCATTTAAATGACTGCGCTGACCCTGATCCCCGGCCAACTGAGCCTGGCCCAACTGCGTGATGTTTTTCAAAACCCGGTCAAGCTGACCCTCGACAACAGTGCATCAACGCAGATCGAAGCCAGCGTTGCCTGCGTCGAGCAGATCCTCGCCGAGAACCGCACAGCCTACGGCATCAACACCGGTTTCGGCCTGCTGGCCTCGACCCGCATCGCCAGCGAAGACCTGGAAAACCTTCAGCGTTCGCTGGTGTTGTCCCATGCCGCCGGTGTCGGTGAGCCGATCAGCGATGCGCTGGTGCGGCTGGTTATGGTGCTCAAGGTCAACAGCCTCAGCCGTGGTTTCTCCGGCATCCGCCGTGTGGTGATCGATGCGCTGACCGCGCTGATCAACGCCGAGGTTTATCCGCACATTCCGCTCAAGGGGTCGGTGGGCGCATCCGGCGACCTCGCGCCACTGGCGCACATGTCGCTGGTGCTGCTGGGCGAGGGCAAGGCGCGGCACAAGGGCGAGTGGATGGAGGCGACCGAAGCGCTGAAAGTCGCCGGTCTGACGCCGCTGACGCTGGCGGCGAAGGAAGGTCTGGCGCTGCTCAACGGTACTCAGGTGTCTACTGCGTTTGCGCTGCGCGGTCTGTTTGAAGGTGAAGACCTGTTCGCTGGCGCCTTGGCGCTGGGCGGTTTGACGGTTGAAGCGGTGCTCGGTTCGCGCTCGCCGTTCGACGCGCGTATCCACGCCGCCCGTGGTCAGAAAGGCCAGATTGACGCCGCTGCCGCTTACCGTGATCTGCTCGGTGAGCGCAGCGAAGTATCCGACTCGCACCAGAACTGCGAAAAGGTTCAAGACCCTTACTCGCTGCGCTGCCAGCCGCAAGTCATGGGCGCGTGCCTGACCCAGTTCCGTCAAGCGGCTGAAGTGCTGGCGATCGAAGCCAACGCCGTGTCGGATAACCCGTTGGTGTTCGCCGCTGAAGGCGATGTGATTTCCGGCGGTAACTTCCACGCCGAACCGGTTGCCATGGCCGCTGACAACATGGCCCTGGCCATCGCTGAAATCGGCTCGCTGAGCGAACGCCGCATCTCGCTGATGATGGACAAGCACATGTCGCAACTGCCGCCGTTCCTGGTGGCCAATGGCGGCGTGAACTCCGGTTTCATGATCGCCCAGGTGACGGCGGCAGCGCTGGCCAGCGAAAACAAGGCGCTGTCCCATCCGCACTCGGTGGACAGCCTGCCGACGTCGGCCAACCAGGAAGACCACGTCTCGATGGCCCCGGCGGCCGGCAAGCGTCTGTGGGAAATGGCCGAGAACACCCGCGGGATTCTTGCGGTGGAGTGGCTGGCGGCGGCGCAGGGCCTGGACTTGCGTAACGGTCTGAAAACCTCGGCGAAGCTGGAACAGGCCCGGGCGATTTTGCGTAAAGAAGTGCCGTTCTATGAGAAGGATCGGTTCTTTGCGCCGGACATCAATGCCGCGACTGAGTTGTTGGCATCGCGTTGCTTGAGCGAGCTGGTTCCTGCCAGGCTTTTGCCGAGCCTGTGATGGCCTTTTCCCGAGCAAGCCCGCTCCCACAGGGAAACGCATTCCAAATGTGGGAGCGGGCGTACTCGCGAATCGATTTTGAACAAGACGAGGACTTGGGATGAAAACCCTCTGGCAACACTGCCACGTCGCAACCATGGCGCAAGGCGTCTACTCGATCATCGAGGATGCGGCCATCGTGACGTCCGGTGCGCACATCGAGTGGATCGGCCCGCGCAATCAATTGCCATCCGGCGAATACCCGGCGGTCAATGACTTGCAAGGCGCGTGGGTCACCCCCGGCCTGATCGACTGCCACACCCACACGGTGTTCGGCGGCAACCGCAGCGGCGAGTTCGAAAAGCGCCTGCAAGGCGTTAGCTACGCCGAGATCGCCGCGGCCGGCGGTGGCATCGCCAGCACCGTACGTGCGACGCGCGAAGCGAGCGAAGACGAATTGTTCGCCAGTGCCGCCAAACGCTTGAAAAGCCTGATGCGTGACGGCGTGACCACGGTCGAGATGAAATCTGGCTACGGCCTCGATCTGGCCAATGAGCGCAAGATCCTGCGGGTGATTCGGCGTCTGGCTGCCGAACTGCCGATCAGCGTGCGCAGTACCTGTCTGGCCGCACATGCGCTACCGCCGGAATACAAGGATCGCGCTGACGATTACATCGATCTGGTCTGCACCCAGATGCTGCCAGCGTTGGCCGCCGAAGGTTTGGTTGATGCCGTGGATGCGTTTTGCGAATACCTGGCGTTCTCGCCGGAACAGGTGGAGCGCGTGTTCATCGCCGCCCACAAACTGGGTCTGCCGGTGAAGCTGCACGCCGAGCAATTGTCCTCGCTGCACGGCTCCAGTCTGGCGGCGCGCTACCACGCGTTGTCGGCCGATCACCTGGAGTTCATGGACGAAGCCGACGCCATCGCCATGGCCGAATCCGACACGGTCGCGGTGCTGTTGCCGGGCGCGTTCTACTTCCTGCGTGAGACCCAACTGCCGCCGATGGAAGCCTTGCGCAAGCACAAAGTGAAGATCGCCATCGCCAGCGACCTCAACCCCGGCACTTCGCCGGCGCTGTCGTTGCGCCTGATGCTCAACATGGCGTGCACCTGTTTTCGCATGACCCCGGAAGAAGCCTTGGCCGGCGCGACGATTCATGCGGCGCAAGCGCTGGGCATGGCTGACACCCACGGTTCGCTGGAAGTCGGCAAGGTTGCGGATTTCGTCGCCTGGCACATTGATCGTCCGGCGGACCTGGCCTATTGGCTCGGTGGTGATCTGGACAAACGCGTCGTGCGTCACGGCGTCGAATCAAGTCTGTAGGAGAACGGATGTGGATAAGGTTCTGAGTTTCAAACAAGGTCGTGTGCCGCTGCTGATCAGCATGCCTCACGCGGGGCTGCGTCTGACGCCTGCGGTCGAGGCTGGCCTGATCCCTGATGCGAAAAGCCTGCCGGACACCGACTGGCATATTCCTCAGTTGTACGATTTTGCCGAAGAACTGGGCGCCAGCACTTTGGCAGCCGAATATTCGCGTTTCGTCATCGACCTGAACCGGCCGTCTGACGACACGCCGCTGTACGCCGGCGCCACCACCGGGCTGTACCCGGCGACGCTGTTCGATGGCATCCCGTTGTTCAAGGAAGGCCAGGCGCCTTCCAAAGAAGAACGCGCGACGTACCTTGAGCAAATCTGGACGCCGTACCACCGCACCTTGCAGGAAGAACTGGCGCGGTTGAAGGCCGAATTCGGTTACGCGTTGCTGTTCGACGCGCACTCGATCCGCTCGATCATCGCGCACCTGTTCGACGGCAAACTGCCAGACTTCAACCTCGGTACCTTCAATGGCGCCAGTTGTGATCGGCAACTGGCCACGCAACTGGAAGCGATCTGCGCCCGCCACGGCGAGTACAGCCACGTCCTGAACGGACGCTTCAAGGGCGGCCACATCACCCGCCATTACGGCAACCCGGCCGAGAACATCCACGCCGTGCAACTGGAACTGTGTCAGTGCACTTACATGGAGGAGTTCGAACCGTTCCGCTATCGCGCCGACCTGGCCGAGCCGACGCAAGTGGTGCTCAAGGAATTGCTGCAGGGCTATCTGGCCTGGGCAAAGTCTCACTACACCGCATAACCCACTGTGGGAGCGGGCTTGCTCGCGAAGGCGTCACATCAGTCAACATATGGGTTGAATGACACACCGCTTTCGCGAGCAAGCCCGCTCCCACTCGGTTTATCGGCAGCAGAAAAATCGCGGTAGTGCACAGGCATGCTCATTGACGTAAATCGGGTTTATGATGCCCAACGGCAGAATAATAGAAGTCCCCCCCAGGGATGACCTCGACCCCTTACGGAGCGCGCAATGCAGACTTTGTTCCCGCAGATCAAACCTCACGCCCGGCACGATCTGGCTGTCGACGACACGCATACGCTGTACGTCGACGAGAGCGGTTTACCGCAAGGCTTGCCGGTCGTGTTCATCCACGGCGGCCCTGGCGCCGGTTGCGATGCTCAGAGCCGACGCTATTTCGATCCGAACCTGTACCGCATCGTCACTTTCGACCAGCGCGGTTGCGGACGCTCCACCCCGCACGCCAGCCTGGAAAACAACACCACTTGGGATCTGGTCGCCGACCTCGAGCGAATCCGCCAGCACCTGGGCATCGAAAAATGGGTGTTGTTCGGTGGTTCGTGGGGTTCGACCCTGGCGCTGGCCTATGCACAAACCCATCCGGAGCGTGTGCATGGCTTGATCCTGCGCGGGATCTTTCTCTGCCGCCCGCAGGAAATCGAGTGGTTCTATCAGGCTGGCGCCAGCCGTCTGTTCCCCGATTACTGGCAGGACTACATCGCGCCGATCCCGCTGGACGAACGCGACGACCTGCTCAGCGCTTTCCACAAGCGCCTGACCGGCAACGACCAGATCGCCCAGATGCACGCCGCCAAAGCCTGGTCGACCTGGGAAGGGCGCACCGCGACCCTGCGGCCGAACCCGCTGGTGGTCGATCGGTTCTCCGAGCCGCAGCGCGCGCTGTCGATTGCGCGAATCGAATGCCACTACTTCACCAACAATGCCTTCCTTGAACCGAACCAACTGATTCGCGACATGGGCAAGATCGCTCACTTGCCGGGCGTGATCATTCACGGTCGTTACGATGTGATCTGCCCACTGGATAACGCCTGGGAATTGCATCAGGCGTGGCCGAACAGCGAGTTGCAGGTGATTCGCGACGCCGGTCATGCGGCGTCCGAACCGGGTATCACCGACGCGCTGGTGCGCGCCGCGGGCAACATGGCCCAGCGCCTGCTCGACCTGCCGCCCGAAGAAGCATGAAGGGCCTGTTACAGCGAGTGCGTGGCGCTCGCGTAGAGGTGGCGGGCGAAATAGTGGGTGCGGTCGATCAGGGGTTGCTGGTTCTGGTGGCGATCGAGCCCGACGACACGCGTGTCAGCGCCGACAAACTTCTGCATAAGCTGCTTAACTATCGGGTATTCAGCGACGCCGAGGGCAAGATGAATTTGTCCTTGGCGGACGTGGGAGGCGGGTTGCTGCTGGTCTCTCAGTTCACCCTGGCCGCCGACACCAAAAGCGGGTTGCGGCCGAGCTTTTCAACGGCGGCGCCACCGGCTCTGGGTGAGGAATTGTTCGACTATCTATTAAGCAAAGCGAAACAGGTGCATGGCACTGTGGCATCAGGTAGATTCGGCGCCGATATGCAGGTGCATTTGGTCAACGATGGCCCGGTTACCTTTTTGTTACAGACCTGAAAACACCGGAAACACCTTCTTTAGGAAATTTCGACTGTTTTTAGGGTGTTTTCGCGATAAATACTTTGCTAGCCCTGATGCGTTGTCACGCGGGCTACTAGATAATCGCGCGCTATGGGGATCAGCGTTCGTTGGTCCATTTTTGACTTAGGTAGAGACTTGTCTGGATCCGATTGGGGAATCATTTTGCCCCAGCGGAGTCGGAACAATGCTCGCCAACCTGGCATATAGATAGCTGGCCGTTGGTTTTTTGATCTGTTTTCGGCGAGGGTTGCTCGTGATTGTTAGTCCCTGTAATGCAGCAAAATTGTCTGCCAAACGCGTTCGAAGTGCTTTGGTAGCGGGCTCCGCGCTCCTGTGCCTGCTCAGCGCCAGTCAGCTTTGGGCGTTCAATCTTGACGATGTATCGGCCAAGGCTAAAGAGCTGGCCGGACAGAAGTTCGAAGCCCCCCGCAGCAACCTGCCGAACGAATTCCGCGACATGAAATTCGCGGACTATCAGAAAATCCGCTTCCTCACCGAAAAGGCTGAGTGGGCTGATCAGAAGACCCCGTTCAAACTGTCCTTCTATCACCAGGGTATGCACTTCGATACACCGGTGAAAATCAACGAAATCACGGCTAACACCGTCGAAGAGATCAAATACGATCCTTCGCGTTTCGATTTCGGCGATCTGAAATTCGATCCCAAGGCCACCGATAAACTCGGTTATGCCGGTTTCCGTGTGCTGTACCCGATCAACAAGGCCGACAAGCAAGACGAAATCATGACCATGCTGGGCGCGAGCTACTTCCGCGTCGTCGGCAAGGGGCACACCTATGGGCTGTCGGCGCGTGGCCTGGCCATCGACACCGCATTGCCGTCGGGCGAAGAGTTTCCGCGTTTTCGCGAGTTCTGGATTGAACAGCCCAAGCCGGCTGACAAGCATCTGGTGATCTACGCCCTGCTGGATTCGCCGCGTGCCACCGGCGCCTATCGTCTGATCCTGCGTCCGGGCAGCGACACCATTGTCGACGTCAAGGCGCAGATGTTCCTGCGTGACAAGGTCGGCAAACTGGGCATCGCCCCGTTGACCAGCATGTTCCTGTTCGGCGCCAACCAGCCGTCCAAAGTCCTCAACTACCGTCGAGAACTGCACGACTCCAGCGGTCTGTCGATCCATGCCGGCAATGGCGAGTGGATCTGGCGTCCGCTGAACAACCCTAAACACCTGGCCGTGAGCAACTTCAGCGTCGACAACCTGCGCGGTTTTGGTCTGCTGCAACGTGGCCGTGACTTCAGCCACTACGAAGACCTCGACGACCGCTACGACAAGCGCCCAAGCGCCTGGATCGAGCCGAAGGGCGACTGGGGCAAGGGCACCGTTGATCTGGTAGAGATTCCGACCGCCGACGAAACCAACGACAACATCGTTGCGTTCTGGAGCCCGGAAAAAATGCCGGAGCCGGGCCAGCCACTGGACTTCGCCTACCGCATGCACTGGACCATGGATGAAGCCGCGATTCACGCACCGGACAGCGCCTGGGTTGCGCAGACGCTGCGTTCGACCGGTGACGTCAAGCAGTCGAATCTGATCCGTCAACCCGATGGCAGCGTTGCCTACCTGGTCGACTTCGAAGGTCCATCGCTGGCGGCGCTGGCCCCGGATGCCGACGTTCGCAGCCAGGTCAGCGTCGGTGACAACGCCGAACTGGTTGAAAACAGCGTGCGCTACAACCCTGAAACCAAGGGCTGGCGCTTGACCCTGCGGATGAAAATCAAGGACGCGAGCAAGTCGACCGAAATGCGTGCCGCACTGGTTCAGCCATTGGTAACCGCTGATCTGGCCAAGTCGGCCGTGCCGACGTCCAACTCCTCCGTTGCCAAAGCCGACAAGGTGGCCGCCAAGCAACAAGCGAAAGCCGACAAGGAAGCCAAGGCAGCCGAGGCCAAACAGGCAGATGCCAAGCCAGACGCAGAGGCCAAGGACAAGGCCAATAAAGACGCCAAGCAGCCAGCCGCTGCGGACGCGGCCCCAGCCACACCGGAATCGGCACCGACTGAAGAAGTCCTGACCGAGACCTGGAGCTATCAGTTGCCTGCCGATGAGTAACTCTCAAGTACAGCCAGAGACTCTGTCCGAGTATCTGGCGCATCTGCCGATGACCGACGAGCAGCGCGCGGAACTCGCGGGTTGCCAGTCGTTCAGCGAGTTGCATGAACGCCTGTCATCCTCGACGTTCGACGCGCCGACCGAAGCCGCCCAGGCTTCGGTGGGCAAGCGCCTGACCTTGAGCACGGCCGAAGCGCTGGAAGATGCGCAAATGCTGGTGCTCGACGCCAGCGGCCGGATCAGCCTCAAGGCCACGCCGCCGATTCGTCGCACCAAAGTCGTGCCGGAGCCTTGGCGTACCAATGTTCTGGTGCGTGGCTGGCGCCGCCTGACCGGCCGCACCAACCCGCCGCAACCGCCCAAAGACGAAAACGTACTGCCGGCCGCGCGCTGGCGTACCGTCGGTTCGATCCGCCGCTACATTCTGTTGCTGCTGATGCTCGGCCAGACCATCGTTGCCGGTTGGTACATGAAAGGCATCATGCCGTACCAGGGCTGGTCGTTCGTCGACCTCGACGAAGTCCTGCACCAGCCGCTGCTGCAAACGGCCACGCAAGTGCTGCCGTATGCGCTGCAAACCAGCATCCTGATTCTGTTCGGGATTCTGTTCTGCTGGGTGTCTGCCGGTTTCTGGACCGCACTGATGGGCTTTCTCGAATTGCTCACCGGTCACGATAAATACCGCATCTCCGGCAAAAGCGCCGGCAACGAGGCGATTCCAAAAGATGCGCGCACCGCACTGGTGATGCCGATCTGCAACGAAGACGTGCCTCGGGTGTTTGCCGGTCTGCGTGCGACGTTCGAATCGGTGGCCGCTACCGGTGACCTGGATCGTTTCGACTTCTTCGTGCTCAGCGACAGTAACGACACCGACATCTGCGTGGCCGAGCAACAAGCCTGGCTGGACGTCTGCCGCGAAGCCAAAGGCTTCGGCAAGATTTTCTATCGCCGCCGACGCCGCCGTGTGAAACGCAAGAGCGGCAACCTCGACGACTTCTGCCGTCGCTGGGGCGGTGACTACAAGTACATGGTCGTGCTCGACGCCGACTCGGTCATGAGCGGCGAGTGCCTGACCAGTCTGGTGCGCTTGATGGAAGCCACGCCGGACGCCGGGATTATCCAGACCGCGCCGCGTGCGTCGGGCATGGACACCCTGTATGCGCGCATGCAGCAGTTCGCGACCCGCGTGTATGGCCCGTTGTTCACTGCCGGTCTGCACTTCTGGCAGTTGGGTGAATCCCATTACTGGGGTCACAACGCGATCATCCGCATGAAGCCGTTCATCGACCACTGCGCCCTGGCGCCGTTGCCGGGCAAAGGCGCGTTTTCCGGGGCGATCCTGTCTCACGACTTCGTGGAAGCGGCGCTGATGCGGCGTGCCGGCTGGGGCGTGTGGATTGCCTACGACCTGCCGGGCAGCTACGAAGAGTTGCCGCCCAACCTGCTCGACGAACTCAAGCGTGACCGTCGCTGGTGCCACGGCAACCTGATGAACTTCCGACTGTTCCTGGTCAAAGGCATGCACCCGGTGCACCGTGCGGTGTTCCTGACGGGCGTGATGTCGTACCTGTCGGCGCCGTTGTGGTTCTTCTTCCTGGTGCTGTCCACCGCGCTGCTGGCGGTGAACACGCTGATGGAGCCGCAATACTTCCTCGAACCGCGCCAGCTCTATCCGCTGTGGCCACAATGGCACCCGGAAAAGGCAATCGCGCTGTTCTCGACCACGATCGTGCTGCTGTTCCTGCCGAAGTTGTTGAGCATCATCCTGATCTGGGCCAAGGGCGCGAAAGAGTTCGGCGGCAAGTTCAAAGTGACGCTGTCGATGCTGCTGGAGATGCTGTTCTCCATGCTGCTGGCGCCGGTGCGGATGATTTTCCACACCCGTTTCGTACTGGCTGCGTTCCTGGGGTGGGCCGCCACCTGGAACTCGCCGCAGCGTGACGACGACTCCACGCCATGGAGCGAGGCGGTCAAGCGCCACGGTCCGCAAACGCTGCTGGGCTTCTGCTGGGCGCTGTTGGTGATCTGGCTGAACCCAAGCTTCCTGTGGTGGCTGGTGCCTATCGTCGGTTCGCTGATGCTGTCGATCCCGGTGTCGGTGATTTCCAGCCGTGTGGGTCTGGGCTTGAAGTCCCGTGACGAGAGCCTGTTCCTCATCCCTGAGGAATACAATCCGCCACAGGCGCTGTTGGCCACCGATCAGTACACCCACGAAAATCGCTGGCACGCACTGAACGACGGCTTTGTCCGCGCCGTGGTCGACCCGCAGCAGAACGCTTTGGCGTGCTCGCTGGCGACGGCCCGTCACGGCCAGGCGGAGCCGATCGAGTGGCTGCGTCAGGAGCGTGTGCGTCACGCACTGAAGGTTGGCCCGGCAGCGCTGAGCAACCATGATCGCCTGCAACTGTTGAGCGATCCGGTCGCTTTGGCGCGGCTGCACGAGCAGGTCTGGGCCGAAGGTCACGCCGAGTGGCTCAACGCCTGGCGCGCATCGGTGAAAGCCGACCCACACGCGCCGCTGCTACCGCTGCGACCGGTCAGCCCGCAGGCTCAACCGGCCTGATGAAAAAAACCCGCGAAAGCGGGTTTTATGGCGCTGAGAAGTCCCGCGCCTTGGGATGAAGCTGGCTGCCAGCGATAACATCACCTCGGGCCAGAGCGAACCGAGGCAGATCCGTTAGCTCAAACCTTGAATCGACCCACCAGCATTTGCAAATGCGTCCCCAGTCGCGCCAGTTCAACGCTGGACGCTGCTGTCTCTTCACTCGCCGCCGAGGTCTGATCCGACACATCGCGCACGTTCAGCACGCTACGGTTGATCTCTTCGGCCACGGCGCTCTGCTGCTCGGCTGCTGCCGCGATCTGCTGGTTCATCGCCTGAATCGCCGAGACGGTGCGGGTGATGCTTTCCAGCGAACCGCCAGCACGACGAGTCAACTCAACGCTGCTGTCAGTCAGGCTGCGGCTGTTGTCCATGATCGTCGCCACTTGCTGGGTGCCGTTTTGCAGGCCGACGATCAGTTCTTCGATCTCTTCGGTGGACTTCTGCGTGCGCTGGGCAAGGCTGCGCACTTCGTCAGCAACCACCGCGAAGCCACGGCCGGCCTCGCCCGCACGCGCCGCTTCAATTGCCGCGTTGAGCGCCAGCAGGTTGGTTTGCTGGGCCACGGACTTGATCACGTCGAGCACGCTGCCAATCTTGTCGCTTTCGCGTTTGAGGTCGCCCATGGCTTCGGTGGAGTGGCCCACCTCAACGGCCAGACGCTCGATCTGGGTGATCGCCTCACCCACCACTTTGTCGCCTTCGCGGGCCTGCTGGTCGGCGGCAACGGCGGCTTCGGAAGCCTCTTCGGCGTTGCGCGCGACTTCCTGCACGGTGGCGGCCATTTCGTTCATGGCGGTGGCGACCTGGTCGGTCTCGATCTTCTGATTGTTGACCCCGGCGCTGGTCTGCTCGGTCACGGCCGACAGTTCTTCGGCAGCGCTGGCGATCTGGGTGACGCCTTCGCTGATGCCACCGATCAACTCGCGCAGGCCTTGGGTCATGCTCTGCATCGAGCGTTGCAATTGGCCCAGTTCATCGCGCCGCAGCGAGACCAGGTTGTGGGTCAGATCGCCGGCCGCCACGCGTTCGGCAACCTGCAGGGTCTGGTTCAACGGAATGATGATCTGCCGGGTGATCGCCCAGGCCGCCAGCAGGCCGAAAGCTACCGCCAGCAGGGTGGCGATGATCAGCATGTTCTTGGCGTGTGCGGCATCGGTGTCGCGCACGATGGTCTGGGATTCGGTGAGTTTTTTGCTCACATCGAGGAGGATGTCGCCCTGAGCCGACATGATTGCCTTGGCCTTGGCGGTGTTGATCTGGGAGTCGCGGAACTGGGCGACCGCTGCGCGATAGGCCTTGATTGAGTCAGTGGCCTGCTGCAGGTTGGCGATGTGCTGTTCCGGCAGCTTCGATGGCAGGCTCTCGAGATTCTTCAGCGCATTGTCGATGGCGTCCAGCGCCGGCTGCTCAGCATCGGCCTTGCCGCTGTAGGTGTAGCCGCGCACCTGATAGCGCGCCTGCTGCAGCAGTTTGCTCAGTTCGATCACGCTGTTGAATTGGGCGACGCTGTCGCCCTGCAGCATGGATTTTTCAACTTCCGAAATCTTCGCCACGGCGTTGTCGGCATTGGCGCCAAGCTTGCTGCGGGCGTCTTCGCGCTGAACGGTGGCCTGGGTCATGTCGGCAAAGGCGCGTTTGTATTCGGCGACGGCGGCCAGTTGCTGATCGACCATTGCCGCATCGGAGGGTTGCTCGATCAGGGTGTGAGCGGTTTGCAGGCCGCTGTCGAGTTTGCCAAGCAGTTCGTTGACGGTGCCGGGACCTTGTTCGCCACGACGGGCTTCATAGTCCAGGCGCGCCAGGCGCAGATCCTTGGTCAGCTCGTTCAGGCCGGAGATGAAACCAAGCTTGTCGCCACGGCTGATGATGCCGCTCATGCCGGTCCAGCCGGTGAAGGTGATCAACAGCGTCAGCACCAGCACCAGGCCGAAACCGATTCCCAGCTTGCGTTTGACGCTGACGTTTCCAAGACTCTCGGCTAACCAACGGTACATGCGACGACTCCCTCAGACCACTCATTGGACTTATGGGAACTGTATCGGCTGGGTGATGGCAATCTGTAACGCCATTTGTCCGCCACAGGGGATGTGGCGAATTTAGAACAGGCGGGCGAGCAGGGCGGTCACGGCGGTTTCAACCCGCAAAATGCGCTCACCCAGTTGCACCGGTTGCAATCCGGATTTGGCCAGCAGATCGATTTCGTAGGGGATCCAGCCACCTTCGGGGCCGATCGCCAGGGTCACCGGTTCGTTGAGCGCGCGTGGGCACGGCGGGTAGTTGCCGGGATGGCCGACCAGGCCGAGAGTGCCGTCGGTGATGGCTGGCAGACGGTCTTCGACAAATGGTTTGAAGCGTTTCTCGATGATGATGTGCGGCAGGACGGTATCCCGGGCCTGTTCGAGGCCGAGGATCAATTGTTCGCGGATCGCTTGCGGTTCAAGAAACGGCGTCTGCCAGAAGCTCTTTTCGACGCGGTAGCTGTTGACCAGAATCACCTTCGACACGCCCATGGTCGCCACGGTCTGGAACACCCGACGGAGCATCTTCGGGCGGGGCAGGGCCAGCACCAATGTCAGTGGCAGCTTGGCCGGTGGCGGTTGGTCGAGGGTGACGCGCAGTTCAGCTTCACCCGCTTCCAGGCGCAGCAACTCGGCCGAACCCATCAACCCGTCTACACGCCCGACTCGCAGGCTGTCACCGACTTCCGAGCGGTGAACGTCCTGCATATGGGTCAGGCGACGATCACGCAGCACCACACGGTCGGGCGCAATGAAATCGGCCTCTTCGAGCAGCAGCAGGTTCATGCCTGGGTCGCTGGCGGCGGGTCGTTGTGATCGTCGGCTGCTTCTTCCGGGCGTTCGCGCTTGCTGACCAGGCTGCCGAACAGAATGCCGATTTCAAACAGCATCCACATCGGCACGGCCAGCAGGGTCTGGGAGAAAATGTCCGGCGGGGTGAGGATCATGCCGACCACGAAGCAGCCGATGATCACGTACGGGCGGATCTTCTTCAGGTATTTGACGTCGACCACGCCGATCCACACCAGCAGCACCACGGCCACCGGGATTTCGAATGCCACGCCGAAGGCGAAGAACAGCGTCATGACGAAATCGAGATAGCTGGCGATGTCGGTCATCATTTCCACGCCGGCCGGGGTGGCGGCGGCGAAGAATTTGAAAATCAGCGGGAACACGAAGTAATAGGCGAAGGCCATGCCGGTGTAGAACAGCAGGATGCTGGAAACCAGCAGCGGCACGGCAATGCGCTTCTCATGCTTGTACAGGCCCGGCGCGATGAAGCCCCAGATCTGATGCAGAATCACCGGAATCGCGAGGAACAGCGAAACCATCATCGTCAGCTTCAGCGGCGTCAGGAACGGCGACGACACGTCGGTGGCGATCATCGTCGCGCCCACCGGCAGGTACTGGCGCAGCGGCGTCGAGACGAAGGTGTAGATCTGCTGGGTGAACGCGAACAACCCGGCGAAGATGATGAAAATCGCCGCCACGCAACGCAGCAGACGGGTGCGCAACTCGGTGAGGTGCGAAACCAGCGGCATGTGCTGGTCGTTTTCGGGGAGATCGCTCATGGGGCTCGCGGCGGCAGTGTAGGGTCGTGAGGCGCTGGTGTGGTCGGCGCGGCGGTTGGGGCTACGTGTTCAACCGAAGTATTTGCAGCAGCGGGCACTGGTTCTGTCGGCGCTGCAACAGGTGCAGGTGCAGGTGCAGGTGCAGCGGGCGCGGCTGGCGCATGAATCGTCTGCTCGCCGACATGCTCAACCGGGGTCGGCTCCTGCTGAACCGGATTGAAAATCTTCCGCGCCTCCTGCTCCAGCGACAGAATGTGCTCGTTGTGCAGTTGCCGACGAATCTCGTCGGCACCGATTTCACGTTCAACTTCCTGTTTGATCGCGTTGAAGCTGCGCTTCAGTCGCCCGACCCACAGGCCGGCGGTGCGTGCAGCGCCCGGCAGTCGCTCGGGGCCCAGCAC
This sequence comes from Pseudomonas sp. RA_15y_Pfl2_54, assembly GCF_963971015.1. NCBI lineage: Bacteria > Pseudomonadati > Pseudomonadota > Gammaproteobacteria > Pseudomonadales > Pseudomonadaceae > Pseudomonas > Pseudomonas sp. RA_15y_Pfl2_54. The sequence continues at coordinate 166,411 of NZ_CAXAPN010000006.1, read as the reverse complement.
CAGCAGGGCGACGAGGCCGACGAGCAGCAGTTCAGTGAAGCTGATACCAAACATTAGTCAGTGCTCACACGTCTTTGCGGATCGGCTCTTCAACTTTCTGCGCCTGCACATCGATGGTGTGCGGCGGATTGGCCTGAGCGGTGGCTTGCGGCTGCACCGGTGGCACCGGCTGCGCAGGCGTCACGGTTGGATCGGCGGCTGGCTTCTCGTCGTCGTTCATGGCTTTGCGAAAGCCCTTGATCGACTCACCCACGTCGGTGCCCAGGTTTTTCAGTTTCTTGGTGCCGAACACCAGCACCACGACTACCAGAATGACGATCCAGTGTTTCCAGTCAAAAATGCCCATGTTGCAGTTCCTCTCTCAAAGTTGTTCAGGCGGACGGACGCGAGGCTTTCTCGACGTGTCCGGACAGACCGAAGCGACGATCCAGTTCATCGAGCACAGCCTGCGGATGCTGCCCCAGTTGGGCGAGCATGACCATGCTGTGGAACCACAGGTCGGCGGTCTCGTAAATCACGTCGCTGCAATCACCGCTGATGGCGGCGTCCTTGGCGGCAATAATGGTTTCGACCGACTCTTCGCCGACTTTCTCCAGAATCTTGTTCAGACCCTTGTGATACAGACTAGCCACATACGAGCTGTCGGCAGCGGCGCCTTTGCGCTCTTCGAGCACTTCGGCCAGACGGGTCAGGGTGTCACTCATGTTTGTGTCCTGCGCAATAGATGGCGTGCGGGTCTTTGAGTACCGGGTCGACTGTTTTCCAGTCGCCGTTTTCGAAGACACGGTAAAAGCAGCTTTGACGGCCGGTATGGCAAGCGATGTCGCCGATCTGTTCAACCATCAGGATGATCACGTCGGCGTCACAGTCCAGACGCATTTCATGCAGGGTCTGTACGTGGCCGGACTCTTCGCCCTTGCGCCACAGCTTGCCACGGGAACGTGACCAGTAGATGGCACGGTTTTCCGCCGCTGTCAGTTCCAGCGCTTCGCGGTTCATCCAGGCCATCATCAGCACGCGTCCGGTCTTGTGATCCTGGGCAATCGCCGGCACCAGGCCATCAGCGTCCCACTTGATCTCGTCCAGCCAGTTTTTCATCTTCGACTCCGACAGCGAACCCGCACTTCTAATAGTCGGGTTCAGGCGTTGAAACAGTGTGCCAGCCGATCATGGAACTGGCTATCGGCGAACGACCAGATACAAGCCGACAGCCACCATGATCCCCGCAGGCCAATGCCCCAGTTCGTTCAGCGGGCCACCGGCGGCGAGGACCGTACCGCCCGCCAGATGGGCACTGCCAAGCAGGCGCAGGAACCAGTCGTCCTTGCGTTTGTGCCACGGTGGCGGTGGGTCGTTGGCATGGGGCTGGGACATGCGCTCGAGCAGGTCGCGGGCCATATTGGCCAGGTGCGGCAACTGTTCGAACTGGCTCTGCACGTTGCCGATCAAGGTTTTCGGGCTGACGCGCTCGCGCATCCAGCGTTCTAGGAACGGCTGCGCGGTGTTCCACAGATCCAGATCCGGGTACAGCTGACGGCCGAGGCCTTCGATGTTCAATAACGTCTTTTGCAGCAGCACCAACTGCGGCTGCACTTCCATGTTGAAGCGCCGCGCGGTCTGGAACAGGCGCATCAGCACCTGACCAAATGAAATATCTTTTAATGGTTTTTCGAAGATCGGTTCGCACACGGTACGGATCGCCGCTTCGAATTCGTTGAGCTTGGTTTCTGCCGGCACCCAACCCGAATCAATGTGCAGTTGCGCCACGCGGCGGTAGTCACGCTTGAAGAAGGCGAACAGGTTGCGCGCCAGGTAATCCTGATCCTCGGGGGTCAGGCTGCCGACGATGCCGCAGTCGATAGCAATGTACTGCGGACTCCACGGGTTGACCGTGCTGACGAAGATGTTGCCCGGGTGCATGTCGGCGTGGAAGAAACTGTCGCGGAATACCTGGGTGAAGAAAATCTCCACGCCGCGTTCGGCGAGCATTTTCATGTCGGTGCGCTGGTCGGCGAGGGTCGCCAGATCCGTCACCTGAATCCCGTAGATACGCTCCATCACCAGCACTTTCGGGCGGCACCAGTCCCAATGGACTTGCGGCACGTAGAGCAGCGGCGAGCCTTCGAAGTTGCGCTTCAACTGGCTGGCGTTGGCTGCCTCGCGCAGCAGATCGAGTTCGTCGTAGATGGTTTTTTCGTAATCCTGAACCACGTCAACCGGGTGCAGCAGACGGGCATCCGCCGATACTTTTTCGGCGGCGCGGGCGAGGATGAACAGCCATGCCAGATCTTGCGCGATCACCCGTTTCAGGCCTGGGCGGATGACTTTGACCACCACTTCTTCGCCGGTTTTCAGTTGCGCGGCATGCACCTGTGCAACCGAGGCCGAGGCCAGTGGTTTGACGTCGAAACGGCTGAAGACTTCGTCGATCTTTCTGCCCAGTTGCTCTTCGATCAGCTTGATTGAAACCTGCGAATCGAACGGCGGCACGCGATCCTGCAGCAGCATCAGTTCATCGGCGATGTCTTCCGGCAGCAGGTCGCGACGGGTCGAGAGAATCTGCCCGAACTTGATGAAAATCGGCCCCAAATCCTGCAATGCCAGGCGTAAACGCGCACCCCGGCTCAGATCCAGCGGCTTGCGCGCAAACCAGCGCCACGGCAGCACAAAGCGCAGCGCCAGGAGGAACCAGGGCAGCGGCAGATCGAACAGCAGGTCATCGAGGCGGTAGCGGATCACGACGCGCTGGATGCGCAACAGACGGCGGACGGCAAGCAGCTTCATGCGTTATCGCTTGGGTCGAGGGATCGGGAAAGGCGCTCGAAACGCGCCTCGAGACGTTCCAGATCAAGTTTGATCCGGTCCAGTTCGCTGAACCGCGCTTCGGCTTCGCGCTGCCCGACGAGGGTGCGTGATTCTTCGGCGAGGTATTCGGCGAGGTTCTGGTTGAGACTGGCAAATCCTTGTTGATACCAGCGTGCGCGGTTGCGCAGATGGCCACCGACCAGATGTGTGGCGACAGGGCCGAGCCAGCGCGAGAGTTCGTACTCCCAGTCCAGCTCGAGGTCCTGCAACACGCCGGCCAGTTCCAGCAGCACGCCGCTGTCGCCATCGAGCTCGACTTGCGGGGCATGCAGCACTGCGGTCTTGTCTTTGCTCAGGGCCAGTTTCACCAGGCTTGAAGCCGGAGCGCGCAGGGTGCAATCGACGCCGGTTTCCCAGTGGGAGGCCAGCATCAGCCCTTCATCACTCGGCAGGATGAACAGTTGCAACGCCGGGCTGCGGCAATCGACGGCAATCACTTTGCCAGTCAAATGCGCCAGCCGCGCCAGCGCCGTGCTGTCGAGACGCAGCACCCGGTTCAGGCCGAGTTCGACGCTGGCCAGCAGCCCGGTGAGCAACATCAGGGCTTGATGCCGCGGTGCAGGGCAACGATGCCCGAGGTCATGTTGTGATAGGTCACGCGGTCGAAACCGGCATCGACCATCATCGACTTCAGGGTTTCCTGATTCGGGTGCATGCGGATCGACTCGGCCAGGTAGCGATAGCTCTCCGAATCGTTGGTGATCAGCTTGCCCATCAGTGGCATGAAAGCGAACGAGTAGGCGTCGTAGGCTTTGGACATCAGCGCGTTGGTCGGCTTGGAGAATTCCAGCACCAGCAGACGGCCGCCGGGCTTGAGTACGCGCAGCATCGAGCGCAGGGCGTCTTCTTTATGCGTCACGTTGCGCAGGCCGAAGGCGATGGTCACGCAGTCGAAATGGTTGTCCGGGAACGGCAATTTTTCAGCGTCCGCCTGAACGAATTCGACGTTGCCGGCCACACCCAGATCCAGCAGACGGTCACGGCCGACCTTGAGCATCGATTCGTTGATGTCGGCCAGTACGACCTGACCGGTCGGGCCGACCAGGTGGGAGAACTTCTTGGTCAGGTCACCGGTGCCGCCGGCGATGTCGAGCACGCGATTACCGCTGCGCACGCCCGACAATTCGATCGCGAAACGCTTCCACAGGCGGTGCATGCCGCCCGACAGAAGGTCGTTCATCAGGTCGTACTTGGCGGCTACGGAGTGGAACACCTCAGCGACTTTTTCCGCTTTCTGGCTTTCCGGAACGTTTTTGAAGCCGAAGTGAGTGGTGGGTTCGGCATCGCTGCCTTTGCGCTGATCAGTCATATCGCTGTCACCAAAAGAGAATGCGCGACATTCTAATCCCCAAGCCATGCTTTGTCTTGGAGTGGCTAAAGGTAAGATGGGCAACCTTCGGGACGATTTGCCGCAGATGCGGTCAAGATTTACCGACAAGCATTCATAAAGCAGGAGTCATTCAATGGCCCGTATTAGTGTTGAGCGTGCCCACAACCTGGGCAAGGAAGCGGCCCGCGAGAAGGCCGACAAGCTGGCGCAGAAACTGTCCGATCAATATGGCCTGGAGCCGCAATGGTCGGGCGACACCTTGAACCTCAAGCGTTCGGGCGTTAAAGGTGCGGTGCATGTCGCCGACGATTCGATCAGGGTCGACGTGGAGCTGGGCCTGATGATGTCGGCCATGAGCGGCATGATCAAAACCGAGATCGAGAAGGCGCTGGATAAAGCGCTGGTCTGATTTACGCCTGCAATCCAATCCCCTGTGGGAGCGGGCTTGCTCGCGACAGCGGTCTGTCAGTCAATGCATAAGGTGACTGACACGACGCCTTCGCGAGCAAGCCCGCTCCCACATTTGTTTCGTGGTGCTCCTGCTGTTTATGTCGGTTGTTAGGGTGCCGTTTCTAATTTTTCTGCCTACTTTGTGCCTGAGCCCGACACTTTCGCGGGCAGTTCCTCAAACCTTCTGCGCGTGAGGTGCACCATGGCCAAAGTAATTTTGAAGAAAAAAATCGACGCTTCGACTTCAGCCCTGAGCGACGTGAAATCCTATGCCCGCAAGATCTGGCTGGCAGGCCTGGGTGCCTACGCCAAGGTCGGCCAAGAGGGCAGCGACTACTTTCAAGAGCTGATCAAGGCCGGTCAAACGGTTGAAAAGAAAGGCAAAAAAGCCGTCACCGAAAAACTCGATGCGGCCAACACCGAGATCGATGAAGTCAAGGGTGAGGTCAGCTCTTTCAAAGGTCGCGTCGAAGTTCAACTCGACAAGGTCGAGAAGGCCTTCGACTCCCGTGTTGCAAGCGCCTTGAATCGTATCGGCATTCCGTCTAAACATGACGTTGAGACACTCTCTGCTAAGCTCGATGAGCTGACGGCATTGCTCGAACGCGTCGCGCGTAAATCTTAAGGAGAACGGGATGGCTGGTAAAAAGAACACCGATAAAGAAGGCAGCTCGTGGATCGGGAAAGTCGAAGACTACTCCCGCAAAATCTGGCTGGCTGGTTTAGGCGTGTACTCGAAGATCGACACTGACGGCAGCAAACTCTTCGATACATTGGTCAAAGACGGTGAGAAAGCCGAGAAGCTCACCAAATCGGCCGTCGGCAAAAAAGTCGATGCCGCCAAGGACTCTGCTTCTTCGGCCAAGTCGCGCATCAGCGGCGTAAAAGATCGCGCACTGGGCAAGTGGGACGAGCTGGAAGGGGCGTTCGACAAGCGCCTGAACAGCGCGATTTCGCGCCTGGGCGTTCCGAGCCGCAATGAAGTGAAAGCGCTGCACAGCAAGGTGGAAACCTTGACCAAGCAGATCGAAAAACTTACCGGGGAGAAAGCTCGCCCGGTAGCGGCGAAAACCGCTGCAGCCAAGCCAGCAGCCAAAACGGCGGCCAAGCCACTGGCTAAAGCGGCTGCAAAACCTGCGACCAAACCGGTTGCTGCCAAAGCCGCTGCCAAGCCTGCTGCAAAAACTGCCGCAAAACCAGCAGCTAAACCTGCCGCCAAGCCAGCAGCGAAAACCGCAGCCGCCAAACCTGCTGCCAAGCCAGCGGCCAAACCGGCTGCGGCGAAGAAACCGGCAGTGAAAAAACCGGCCGCACCGAAAGCCGCTGCGCCGAAACCGGCCGCTCCAGCGGCCAAGCCTGCCACTTCGGCAACCCCGGTGAGCACGTCGAACTCCGCCGCTGCACCGACTCCGGCGGCCACCCCGACTGTTGCATCGACCCCGTCGACGCCAACCAGTCAGTCCTGATTTTTCAGGAAGCAAGAAAACGCCCGGCCTTTGAAGGTCGGGCGTTTTTGTTTGTGTAGATAATCTCAAGCCCACTGCGAACCCCTGTGGGAGCGGGCTTGCTCGCGAAGGCGGCATTCCTGTCACACAAGATGTCGCGGATGTACTGGCCTCTTCGCGAGCAAGCCCACTCCCGCAGGGTTCCTGGTATTTTCGATTAGTCGTGGTCTTCCAGGTATTGCAGCGCCATCCGCTCCGTCGCCACCTTCACCGGCGGCAGCAAGTGCGGCGCCACCAGCATCATGATCTGGTAAACCACCAATCTGACTTCCCCCTCCCGATCAAGAATCCGCTGATAGTCCAGTGAAAACAGCAGCGTCAGGGTGATCTGCTCCACCAATTGCCCCAGCGCCTGCGTATCGCTGACCAACTGTCCTGCCGCCTTCAACCGCGCCAGCAACGATGCCAGTGTGCGTTTCAAGGCATTGAGCAAATGACGAATCCCCTTCGCCAGTTTCGGCAGGCGTCCGGCCAGGTTCGACAGGTCCTGAAACAGGAACCGATACTGCGCCAGTCGCTCGACGATCAGATGCAAGAACAGCCAGTAATCTTCCGGCGCCAACTCCACCTCCGGCGGCGGATCCAGCAGCGGCGCCAACTCATTCTGGAAACGTTCGAACAGTCCGAGTATCAGTGGCTCCTTGCCGTGGAAGTGGTAATAGAGGTTGCCGGGGCTGATCCCCATTTCATTGGCAACTTCCATGGTGGAAACGTTCGGCTCGCCCTTTTCGTTGAACAGTTGCAGAGCACATTCGAGAATCCGGTCGCGGGTTTTCATCCAGTCTTCTTAGAAAAATTCGGTTAAGCGTCAGCGCACATGCACGTAAGTGCCGGGTGCTGCCTCCATCGGTGGATAGTTCGGGTTGCCGAGGGTCATCTGGGTTTCGTGCTGGGCGCCGGAGCGTTGCTGAATCCATTCCAGCCACTGCGGCCACCAACTGCCGTCGACGTGTTTGCCGTCGTAGTACCAGGCGCGCGGATCGCTGCTCATCTTGCCGTTATCGATGTAGGCGGCTTTCGGGTTGGTCGGTGGGTTGAGAATGCTCTGTACATGGCCACTGTTGGACAGCACAAAACGTCGATCACCCCCCAACAGCAAGGTTGAGCGATACACCGCATCCCATGGAGTGATGTGGTCGTTCATGCCGGCGACGCTGAAACTGTCGACAGTGACTTTCTGCAGATCGATCGGCGTACCGCAGACCTCAAGACCACCGGGGTGGGTCAGCGGGTTGTGCTTGAAGAAGTCCAGCAGGTCGCCGTGAAACGCGGCGGGCAGCCGTGTGTTGTCGTTGTTCCAGTAAAGAATGTCGAAGGCTGGCGGCTCTTTGCCCAACAGGTAGTTGTTGACGAAGTAGCTCCAGATCAAATCGTTGGGGCGCATCCAGGCGAAAACCTTGGACATGTCGCGACCGTCCAGCACGCCCTTCTGATAGGAACGGCGTTTGGCGGCTTCAAGGGTTTGCTCGTCGGCAAATAGCGTGGCCGGGGTTTCGATCTGGCTGTCGAGCAGGCTGACCAGATAGGTCGCGCTGGAGACCCGCCGCAGTTGCCGTTTGGCCTGCAAATGCCCTTGCAGAGCGGCGATGGTCAGCCCGCCGGCGCAGGCGCCCATCAGGTTGACCTCGCGGGCGCCGGTGATCGTCCGGCACACGTTCATCGCTTCTTCCACCGCTTCAACGTAAGTCGAAAGGCCCCATTCGCGGTGGCGCACATCGGGGTTGCGCCAACTGATCATGAAGGTCTGCAAGCCGTTTTTCAGGGCGTATTGGACGAAGCTGTTTTGCGGACTGAGGTCAAAAATGTAGTACTTGTTGATTTGCGGCGGTACTACCAGCAGTGGCTTGGCGTACTGTTTTTCGCTCATCGGTCGATACTGGATCAGCTCCAGCATCTCGTTGCGAAACACCACTGAACCGGTAGTGGTAGCGACGCTTTTGCCGACTTCGAATGCTTGCTTGGTGACCTGTCGAGGCAGGCCGTCGTTGTGCAGCAAATCATCAAACAGATGACTGAGGCCGCGCACCAGACTGTGGCCGCCGGAGTTGAACAACTCCTTGATCGCCAGCGGGTTGAGCAACGTATTGGACGGCGCTACGGCGTCGTTGAGCAGGGTGAAGGCAAACTGCGCGCGCGCGCGATCGTCCGGGCTCATGTTGCTCTCGTCGATCCAGCTTTTGACCTGTTTCTGCCAGGCCAGATACGCCTGCAGACTGCGCCGGTAAAACGGATTCAGGCTCCATGCCGGGTCGGCGAAGCGGCTGTCCTGTGGATTGGTCGGGTGCAGGGTTTCGCCCAGCAGCACGCGGCCCAATTGGCCGCCGAGTTTCAACGCGTGCTTCGCGCTGTGGATCGGGTTGCGCAAGCCATGGACGGCCACGCTGCGCAGGGTCGAGATCAGGTCTCGGCCACGCAGCCCGGCGATCGCACTTTGTGCATTGATGAACACGGCGGAGCTGGGTACAACGCCCTTTGCTGGTTTTTCGCGCATGTATCAACACTCCTTCGTCTTCAGGCCAAAAACAAACTCACCGAACCAGAACACCATAGTCGCTGTTGCGGGTTGTTGCCTGCGGGGCGTCCTGCCACGCATTCTGAAAAGGCACTGCATAAAACCTGCCGTAGCGGTTAGCCGCCCAGCGGTGTCGGGTGCGGGTGCATCACCGCGCGCTGACGTTCCTCCTCGAGGAATTTCATGATGATCGGCGCCACGGCTTCGGCGCGGGTAATCAGGAACAGGTGACCATCATCGATGATGTGCAACTGCGCGTTGGGAATGCGCCAGGCGAGCATGCGCATGTTGACCAACGGGATCAGTGGATCGTCATCGCCGGCCAGCACCAGCGTCGGCTGGTGGATCTTGTGCAGCCAGTGAATGCTGGTCCAGCCCAGACCGGCGAACAGTTGCCAGTAGTAACCGAGCTTGCCCGCCGAACGCACTTTTGCTGCGTGGCTGGCGGCCAGGGTCGGGTCACGGCGGAACGAGCCGCCGTAGATCAACGGTGCGATACGGATGACATGGGACGGCTGAATGTAGCGCCGGGGGCTGGCCATCATCCACAGCACTTTCGGTTTGCCCGGCACCATCACCGCACCGGCAGCGGTCGCCGCCAGCACCAGTTTCTTGCAGCGCTCGGGGTAGTCGTAGGCGAACTGCTGCGCGAGCGCGCCGCCCCACGACACACCGATCACGTTGACCTGACCATAGTCGAGGTAATCGAGCATCCGTGACGTCAGCTTGGCCAGGCCGGGAAAGCGATACGGTCGGTTCGGCGTCGAGGAACCACCGACACCGGGCACGTCGAAGGCGATCACTTCCAGATCCGGGTCCAGCGCCGCGACAAACGGAAACACCAGCTCCAGGTTGGCGCCGATGCCGTTGAAAATCAGCAAGGGCGTCAAGTGAGGCTTGCCGGGGCGTACCGCCGTGCGAATGGTCTGGCCATCCAGATCGACGGTACGGAATATGAACGGTTGCGGCATGCTTCAGGCCCTGTGGGTCGATCTCAATATCACCCTTAACCCTTGTGGGAGCGGGCTTGCCTGCGAAGGCGTCATGTCAGTCAATATCGATACTGGCTGAACGATCGCTTTCGCGAGCAGGCTCGCCCCCACATTGGGGATGAGGTGTGTCAATTACCGCTCATGTACATAAGTGCCCGGCGATGCTTCGCCTGCCGGATGCGCCTTGTTGCCCAGTTTCATTGGAGCCTTTTTCAGATTGCCCGAGCGCTCGGCCTGCCACGCCTGCCAGTACAGCCACCAGGAATCCGTGTGCTTGGTCGAGTTCTCTTGCCAGTCATCGGCGTTGGCGGCCATCCCTTCGCTGGTCATGTAGCGCGATTTCGGATTACCCGGCGGGTTCAGAATGCTCTGGATGTGGCCGCTGCTCGACAATACGAATTCAACCTTGCCACCAAACAACTGCGCCGACTTGTAGCAGGACTTCCACGGGGTAATGTGGTCGTTGGTGCCGGCCAGCGAAAAGATATCGGCGGTGACTTGCTTGAGGTCGATCGGCGTGCCGCACACTTCCAGTGCATTGGGGCGGATCAGTGGATTGTTTTTGAACATCTCGATCAGGTCGCCGTGGAACGCGGCCGGCAACCTTGTGGTGTCGTTGTTCCAGAACAGAATGTCGAACACCGGCGGCTCATTGCCAAGCAGGTAGTTGTTGACCCAGTAGTTCCAGATCAGGTCGTTGGGGCGCATCCACGCGAAAACCTTGGCCATGTCTTTGCCTTCGAGCACGCCGGCCTGATACGAGTGGCGCTTGGCGGTCTCCAGGGTCTGCTCGTCGACGAACAGGGCAACGTCGCTGTCCAGGGTGGTATCGAGCACGCTGACCAGCAGGGTCAGGGCGTTGACCTTATTCTGGCCAAGGGCTGCGTAGTGGCCGAGCAGGGCGGTGCAGGTGATGCCACCGGAACAGGCGCCGAGCATGTTGATGTCTTTGCTGCCGGTGATCGCGGTCACCACATCGACCGCTTCTTTCAGCGCATCGATGTAGGTCGACAGGCCCCACTCACGCTGGGCCTTGGTCGGGTTGCGCCAGCTGACGATGAACGTCTGCACGTTATTGCGCAGGCAGAAACGCGCCAGGCTCTTGTCCGGGCTCAGGTCGAATACGTAGAACTTGTTGATTTGCGGCGGCACGACGAGCAACGGACGCTCGTGGACTTGCTCGGTGATCGGCTTGTACTGGATCAGCTCCAGCACGTCGTTGCGAAACACCACCGCGCCTTCGGTCACGCCCAGGCTCTTGCCGACCTCGAATGCGCCCATGTTGACCTGGCTCGGCATGCCGCCGTTGTGCACCAGATCCTTGGCCAGATGCGAGAGGCCGTCGAGCAGGCTTTTGCCGCCGGTCTCGAAGAAGCGTTTGACCGCCGCCGGGTTGGCTGCCGTGTTGGTCGGCGCCATCGCTTCGGTCATCAGATTGATCACGAAATGGCCGCGAGCGACGTCTTTGGGTGACAGGCTGCTGTCGTCGATCCAGGCGTGGAGTTCCTTGCGCCAAGCCAGGTAGGTTTGCAGGTAGCGTTTGTAGAGCGGGTTCTGGCTCCACGCAGGATCGGCGAAACGACGGTCATCGCCTGCCGGTTGCAGTTCGGATTTGCCGAACAACACGTTCTTCAGTTCGAGACCGAAATGGGTGACGTGCTTGACGCTATGGATCGGTTGTCTGATGGCCTGTTTCAGCACCATACGAGCAGAGGCCAGCAGATCCTTTCCGCGCAGCCCAACGACGGGATTAAGCCCCAGAGTGTTTTCCGAGGCTTGATACTTCAGGTCATCGTTATTCTTGTTACTCATCTACGACGCTCCATTGTCCTGAGACGAATACCCGGTTTTCTGCTGTGCAGTTCCACAGCCAATGCCAGATACTACTGCTCGGGTGACCGTTAATTCTGCATAGCTGCTTTACAGTCGTAGAGCACTGCAGGGAACTTGCCAGCTCCATTGGTTACCCGAGTTTAATTTTTTTCGCAAGCGGGCCGATCCTCGACGCCGCAGCAGAGCATTCAAACAGATGAATTTAGAAAATGCCCTCTAAAGAGCAAGACGCTGGGACTAGAGCATCAGCTTGACGATCGACTGATCCGGATCGCGGGTTTTTCCGGCCGCTTTGAGCTCAGCCAGATAATCGGCCCAGAGTGCGTCATGACGTCGCCCCAGCTCATAGAGATATTCCCAAGTGAACAGGCCGCTGTCGTGCCCGTCGTCGAAGGTCAGTTTCAGTGCGTAGTGACCGGCCGGTTCCAGCTTGCTCAAGCCAACGTTGAGCTTGCCGAATTGCAGGATGGGTTTGCCGTGGCCCTGGACCTCGGCGGAGGGGGAATGCACACGCAGGAATTCGGCGGGCAGGGTGAACTCCTCGCCGGACGCGTAGGTGAGCGTCAGGGTTTTCGAGGCTTTGTGCAGTTTGATGTCGGTGGGAATTGAGGTCATGGTCTGGCGTCCGTTGTGTGGGCGACCCTGATTCAAATGTGGGAGCGGGCTTGCTCGCGAAAGCGGTGCGTCAGCCAACATGGATGTCGACTGGCACGGCCTCTTCGCGAGCAAGCCCGCTCCCACAGGGTCCGCTACCGCTGTAAGTATGGCTTACAGGATATAACGGGACAGGTCTTCGTTCTGCGCCAATTCGCCGAGGTGGCTGTTGACGTACGCCGCGTCGATCAGGATCGGCTTTTCATCATGGGTGCTGGCCATATCGCCGGCACTGAACGACACCTCTTCGAGCAGACGCTCAAGCAGCGTGTGCAGGCGACGGGCACCGATGTTTTCGGTTTTCTCGTTGACCTGCCAGGCGATCTCGGCGATGCGCTTGATGCCTTCGGGCTGAAACTCGATGTTCAGGCCTTCGGTTTTCAGCAGCGCGCAGTATTGCTCGGTGAGCGAGGCATGCGGTTCGCTGAGGATGCGCTCGAAATCTTCCGGGCTCAGGGCCTTGAGTTCGACGCGGATCGGCAGACGACCTTGCAGCTCGGGCACCAGATCGCTCGGTTTGCTCAGGTGGAATGCACCGGAGGCGATGAACAGGATGTGATCGGTCTTGACCATGCCCAGCTTGGTGTTGACGGTGCAGCCTTCGATCAGCGGCAGCAGGTCGCGCTGCACACCTTCACGGGAGACATCGGCGCCGCCGACATTGCCGCGCTTGGCCACCTTATCGATCTCGTCGATGAACACGATGCCGTGCTGCTCAACGGCTTCCAGGGCCTTGGCCTTCAACTCTTCTTCGTTGACCAGGCGCCCGGCTTCTTCGTCGCGCACCAGTTTCAGCGCTTCTTTGACCTTGAGCTTGCGGGACTTCTTCTTGCCCTTGCCCATGTTGGCGAACAGGGACTGCAACTGGTTGGTCATTTCTTCCATGCCTGGCGGCGTGGCGATCTCGATGCCGGCCACTTCGGCGACTTCGATTTCGATTTCCTTGTCATCCAGTTGGCCTTCGCGCAGACGCTTGCGGAACAGCTGACGGGTGTTGGAATCGGAGCTTGGCGCTTCTTCGTTGCTGAGGCCCATGCGGGCCGGTGGCAACAACGCATCGAGGATGCGGTCCTCGGCAGCGTCTTCAGCGCGGTGGCGCACGCGGGTCATTTCCTGCTCGCGCAGCATCTTGATCGCCGCGTCGGCCAGATCACGGATGATCGATTCGACGTCACGGCCGACATAGCCAACTTCGGTGAATTTGGTCGCTTCGACCTTGATGAACGGCGCGTTGGCCAGTTTCGCCAGGCGACGGGCGATCTCGGTTTTACCGACGCCGGTCGGGCCGATCATCAGGATGTTCTTCGGGGTCACTTCAACACGCAGCTCTTCAGGCAACTGCATCCGGCGCCAGCGGTTGCGCAGGGCAATCGCGACGGCGCGCTTGGCATCGTCCTGGCCGATGATGTGGCGGTTGAGTTCGTGGACGATTTCGCGGGGAGTCATGGACATAATAATTGGCGGTCCTCAAGCAAAAAAAGCCGTGGCACAGGGGCCGTATCAGGCTTCTTCAGCGAGATCCTGCTCCTCAATGGTCTGAGTGTGGTTGGTGAATACACAGATGTCGGCGGCGATACCCAAAGCGGTTTCGACGATTTCACGGGCCGACAGGTCGGTCTTTTTCAGCAGCGCGCTGGCCGCAGCCTGGGCGTAACCGCCACCGGAACCCATGGCGATGAGACCATTCTCAGGTTCGACCACGTCACCGTTGCCGGTGATGATCAACGAGGCATCTTTGTTGGCGACCGCGAGCATGGCTTCGAGGCGGCTGAGGGAGCGGTCGGTGCGCCATTCTTTGGCGAGTTCGACGGCGGCGCGGATCAGGTGGCCCTGATGTTTCTCAAGCTGGCCTTCGAAGCGTTCGAAGAGGGTAAAGGCGTCAGCGGTGGCACCGGCAAAACCGGCGATGACCTGGCCGTGGTAAAGGCGACGGACTTTCTTCGCGTTGCCTTTCATCACGGTGTTGCCGAGAGAAACCTGGCCGTCGCCGCCCATGACGACTTTGCCGTGGCGGCGGACTGAAACGATGGTGGTCAAGGGAAGAGTCTCCACACTGCGGGGCGAAAATGCCTTATGCCCATTCATATGGGGGTGGTGAAGCGGATTTCAACCGGGGAGGGCGCAGGGGGACGAACGGCGAGGGTGTGTCAGGATGACGGGGTGTCAGCCATGACGCCTTCGCGAGCAAGCCCGCTCCCACAGGGTTAGCGCAGATCCTGTGGAAGCGGGCTTGCTCGCGAAGAGTGATGACGCGGGACCGCTGATGGGATCAGCGATTCTGGCGTTGTTGTAACAACAGGTTGCTAAAACCAGCGCCAGCCAGTTGCTTCTGGGCCGTGGTCAGTTGTTCGCGGTTGCTGAACGGACCGACCAATACGCGGTACCAGGTTTCATCCTTCACCGTGCCGGACTCAACGGCCACCGACTGACCCAGCAGAATGATCTGCGCGCGCACCTTGTCCGCATCGGTCTCTTTACGGAACGAACCGGCCTGCAGGAAGAACTTGGTCACCGGCGCCGCTTTCGCCACCGGTGGCGCGGGCGGCGGGGTAATGCCCGACAGCGCAGCTTGAGCCCGTGCCGTGTCGATTTTCGCCGCTTCCGCCGGGGTGACCGGCGTGGTCGGCACTTGTGGCGTCGGCAGGGTTTTCTCCGGCACGGCGTCCGGCGGTACGATCACTTCCGATTCCGGCAGCAGGGTGTAGAAGTCGTACTTCGGCTTCACGGGCTGCGTCGGGCTCGGCGGGGTCTTGTTGGCCTCGGCGATTTTCGACGCTCTCTGCTGCTGTTGTTCGACCTTCTCACGCTTGACCGTGTCGCTGCCCTTGCCCGGTTCCAGTTTCATCAGGAACACGATGAACGCACCGACCGTCAGGCCGATGGCCATCCACAGCCAACCCGGAATCGGTTGCTTCGCAGGGGCTTGGTAACGGCTGGCGCCACGCTTGGGTGCAGGTTTTTTCTTGGCAGCCAACTTACATACGCTCCAGAGTTTCCAGACCCAACAGCTCCAGGCCTTGCTTGAGGGTGCGACCGGTCAGCGCGGCCAGACGCAGACGGCTCTGCATCTGTGCTGGCGTCTCGGCGGCGAGGATCGGGCAGTTCTCGTAGAAGCTGGAGAACAGACCGGCAACGTCGTACAGATAAGTGCAGAGGATGTGCGGCGTGCCTTTGTCGGACACGTTATTCAGCACTTCGCCGAACTGCGCCAGTTTCGCCGCCAGCTCAAGTTCGTGCTCGGCTTCGAGAACGATCTGACCGTCGACTTCGCTGAAGTCCTTGCCCAGTTTGCGGAACACACCGGCCACGCGGGTGTAGGCGTACAGCAGGTATGGCGCGGTATTGCCTTCGAAGTTGAGCATCAGGTCGAAGTTGAAGCTGTAGTCGCTGGTGCGGTGCTTGGACAGGTCGGCGTATTTCACCGCGCCAATGCCAACGACTTTGGCGATGTTGCGCAACTCGTCTTCGGCCAGTTGCGGGTTCTTCTCTTTCACCAGGCTGTAGGCACGTTCCTGCGCTTCGGTGAGCAGGTCGATCAGCTTCACGGTGCCGCCGTCACGGGTCTTGAACGGACGGCCGTCGGCGCCGTTCATGGTGCCGAAGCCCATGTGCTCCATTTCCATCGGATGGGTCACGAAACCGGCCTTGCGCGCCACGGCGAACACTTGCTGGAAGTGCAGGGCCTGACGCTGGTCGACGAAGTACAGCGCGCGATCAGCCTTCAATTTGCCACTGCGGTAGCGCACGGCTGCCAGGTCAGTGGTGGCGTACAGGTAACCGCCGTCAGCCTTGACGATGATCACCGGCAGCGGGTCGCCGTCGGCGTTCTTGAACTCGTCGAGGAATACGCACTGGGCGCCGTTACTCTCGACCAGCATGCCGGCGGCTTTCAGGTCGTTTACAACGTTGATCAGGTCGTCGTTGTAGGCGCTTTCGCCCATCACGTCGGCCATGGTCAGCTTGACGTTGAGCAGTTCGTAGATCTTCTGGCAGTGCGACAGCGAGATGTCCTTGAACCTGGTCCACAGCGCCAGGCACTCGGCATCGCCGGCCTGCAGCTTGACCACCAGGCCACGGGCACGGTCGGCGAACGCTTCGGACTCGTCGAAACGCTGCTTGGCGGCGCGGTAGAAGTTTTCCAGATCCGACAGCTCATCGCTGGTGATCGGGTTTTCCTGCAGATACGCCATCAGCATGCCGAACTGGGTGCCCCAGTCGCCGACGTGGTTCTGGCGGATCACTTCGTCGCCGAGGAATTCCAGTACACGGGCCACGCCGTCACCGATGATGGTCGAGCGCAAGTGGCCGACGTGCATCTCTTTGGCCAGATTCGGTGCCGACAGGTCGACCACGGTGCGCTGCGCCGGGCCGGCCTTGCGCACGCCAACATGGGCGTCAGCCAGGGCAGCGTCGAGGCGGTTGGCCAGGGCCTGAGTGTTCTGGAAGAAGTTGATGAAGCCGGGGCCGGCGATTTCCGCTTTGGTGACGTTCTCGTCGGCCGGCAGTGCGGCGATGATTTTTTCCGCCAGGTCGCGTGGCTTCATGCCCGCAGGCTTGGCCAGCATCATGGCGATGTTGCTGGCGAAGTCGCCGTGGGTCTTGTCGCGGGCGTTCT
Source organism: Pseudomonas sp. RA_15y_Pfl2_54 (assembly GCF_963971015.1). NCBI lineage: Bacteria > Pseudomonadati > Pseudomonadota > Gammaproteobacteria > Pseudomonadales > Pseudomonadaceae > Pseudomonas > Pseudomonas sp. RA_15y_Pfl2_54. The sequence continues at coordinate 149,655 of NZ_CAXAPN010000006.1, read as the reverse complement.
CCACCTGGATCGCCGGCGTCAGGCCTTCAGGCAACACACCTTCGTTGACGAGTTGGGTGAGGGCTTGTTGGATCAGCTGGCGGATGGTGTCTTTCATGGTCTTCTCTTTCGACCGCAAGCGCGGCGGCGCATCGATGCGCGGGTGGAAAAACTGGGCATTATCCGTTGCGAAGACGGGCTTGCCAACCTTAGCAGGCAGCTTATGGATATGTGGTGACAATTCGGGCCTTTTCGCGAGCAAGCCCGCTCCCGCAAGGGATCGGTGCCAGACACATAATGTATGAATGCCGCAGATCCAATGTGGGAGCCTGCTCGCGAAGGCGATCTTCAGGTCAATACAGATCCACGGGATCGACATCCAGCGACCAGCGCACCGCCCGCCCACTCGGCATCTGTTCCAGCACCAGCAACCAACTGGCGAGCAACCGATGCAGTGGCCCCCGTGCTGTCGCCTGTAAAAGCAATTGCGCACGGTAGCGCCCCGCCCGCCGTTCCATCGGTGCCGGCACCGGCCCGAGCAATTCGATCCCGCTCAGGTTCTGCTCAGCCAACAAACGTTCGGCCTCGCTGCATGCCTCATCGAGAAAGCCTTCGGCCTGCCCCGGCTTGTGCGCTTCGGCGCGCAACAGCGCCAGATGTGAAAACGGCGGTAGGCCGGCGGCGCGGCGCTCGCTCAACGCCTGTTCGGCGAACGCGAAGTAACCCTGCTCGGTCAGTTGCACTAATAAAGGATGGTCGGCCAAGTGCGTCTGAATGATCACTTTGCCCGGCTCTTCCGCTCGTCCGGCACGCCCGGCAACCTGAACGATCAACTGCGCCATTCGCTCGCTGGCGCGGAAGTCGCCGGAGAACAGCCCGCCGTCGGCATCGAGGATCGACACCAGCGTTACTCGCGGAAAGTGGTGCCCCTTGGCCAGCATCTGCGTGCCGACCAGAATGCACGGCTGGCCCTTCTGAATCGTCGCGAACAACTGATTCATCGCGTCCTTGCGCGAAGTGCTGTCGCGGTCAACGCGCAGCACCGGGTAATCGGGGAACAGAATCGCCAGCCGTTCTTCGGCACGCTCGGTACCGGCGCCGACCGGGCGCAGATCAACCTTGTTGCACTTGGGGCACTGGCGCGGCACGCGTTCGACGTAACCGCAATGGTGGCAGCGCAGTTCGCCGTGACGCTGGTGCACGGTCATCCGCGCGTCGCAGCGCGAACACTCGGACATCCAGCCGCAATCGTGACAGAGCAGCGTCGGCGCAAAACCTCGACGGTTGAGGAACACCAATACCTGTTGGCCGTTGGCGAGCGTCTGGCCGATGGCTTGCTGCATCGGGCCGGAAATGCCGCTGTCCAGCGGACGACTTTTTACATCCAGGCGCAGGAAGCGTGGTTGCTTGGCACCGCCGGCGCGCTCATTCAGTCGCAGGAGGCCGTACCGACCGGTGTAGGCGTTGTGCAGACTTTCCAGCGAAGGCGTAGCCGAACCCAGGACGATCGGAATGTTTTCCTGCCGCGCGCGCACCAGTGCCAGGTCGCGGGCGTGATAGCGCAGGCCTTCCTGCTGTTTATAAGAACCGTCATGCTCCTCGTCGATGATGATCAGGCCCGGGTTTTTCATCGGGGTGAACAGCGCCGAACGGGTGCCGATAATAATGTCGGCCTCGCCATCGCGGGCGGCAAGCCAGGCGTCGAGGCGCTCGCGGTCATTGACCGCCGAGTGCAGCAGGGCGATGCGCGCATTGAAGCGCTGCTCGAACCGCGCCAGGGTTTGCGGGCCGAGGTTGATCTCCGGGATCAGCACCAGCGCCTGCTTGCCGGCTTCGAGGGTCTCGCGGATCAGTTGCAAATAGACTTCGGTCTTGCCGCTGCCGGTGACACCGGCCAGCAGAAACGCGTGATAACTGTCAAAGCCTGCGCGAATCGCTTCATATGCGGCGCGTTGCTCAGTGTTGAGCGGTAATTCCGGCTGCGCGAGCCAGTGCTCGTGGCGTGCACCGGGTGCATGCCGGCGGATGTCGACTTGCACCAGATTCTTGGCCAGCAACAAATCGAGGCTGTCCTTGCTCAGCATCAGCTTGCTCAGCAACTGATGGGCAACGCCGTGCGGGTGTTGGGCCAGGGTGGCCAGTGCCTCACGTTGGCGCGGGGCGCGTGCGACACGCGGATCATCGAGGCTGGCGCCGGGGGTGATCGACCAGAAGCGTTCCTGCCGCGCTTCGGCCAGTTCGCCCTGACGCAACAGCACCGGCAGCGCCCAGCTCAGAGTGTCGCCAAGGCTGTGCTGATAATACTGCGACGTCCACAGGCACAGCTTGAACAGCGCCGGTGGCAGTGGCGGCGTGGTATCGAGCAGGGCCAGTGCCGGTTTGAGCTTTTCCACCGGCACTTCGCTGGTGTCAGTGACCTCGACCAGAATCCCGATCATCTCCCGCCGGCCGAACGGCACCCGCAGACGCATGCCTGGTTGTAACTGGGCGCGCAGCACGCCGGCCGGGGCTCGATAGTCGAACAGGCGGCGCAAGGGTGAAGGCAGGGCGAGGCGCAGAATGGCGTCGGGCACGCGGGGGTCTCTATCAACACAAAAGAAGGGCGAGCGCAGATCAATTGTGGCAGCGGGCGTGCTCGCGAATGCGGTGTGTCAGGCACCGTAATGTTGGGTGAGACGCCGCATTCGCGAGCAAGCCCGCTCCCACAGGAGAATGTGTTCGAGGCCGGGAGCCTAGCAGACGGTCGGTCTAAGGGACAGCTTGCACGATTGACATTGTCTGGTAGAATCCGCGGCCTAATTACGTGCGGTATTCAACAATAGTGTTGGATGGCGGCACGCTAGCTGAGGAAGACACCATGAAAGCTGATATCCACCCGAACTACCCAGAAATCGCTGTTACCTGCAGCTGCGGCAACAAATTCGAAACTCGTTCGACCTTCGGCAAAGCCTTGGCGATCGACGTTTGCAACGAATGCCACCCGTTCTACACCGGTAAGCAAAAGACTCTGGACACTGGCGGCCGCGTTCAGCGCTTCGCCGACCGTTTCGGTGCTTTCGGCAAGAAACCTGCTGCTGCAGAGTAAGGTTGAAGAGCCCGGTGGGCTGTTCCTCACTGCTGAAAAAGGCGTCCCTCGCGGGCGCCTTTTTTGTGTCCGCGATTTGGCTGTCCGCAGCGCAAGCCTTCTGTCCTGTGCCCTCGGGGCTGACTACCGTGGCAGTGCAGCGCGTGGTCGATGGCGACACCTTGCGCCTGAGCGACGGGCGCAGCGTACGCATGATTGGTCTCAACACGCCTGAACTGGGCAGGCAGGGTCGCAGCGACGAACCGTTAGCCGTGGCGGCACGCAAACGCCTCGAAGCGTTGGTGGCTGCCAGTGGCGGACGTGTCGGTTTGCTCCCCGGTAAGCAAGCGAAAGACCATTACGGTCGTACGCTCGCCCACCTCTATAGCGTCAGCGGCGCCAATCTTGAAGCGCAAATGCTCGCCGACGGCCTCGGTTTTCAGGTCGCCGTAGCACCGAATGTCGATTTGGTGGCCTGTCAGCAAGCCGCCGAGCGCAGCGCGCGACAGGCTGGGCGAGGCCTCTGGCGGCAATCACCTGTACTGAAAGCGGAGCAGATCCAGCGCTCGGGTTTCGCGGTGGTCAGTGGTCGTGTGAGCAAGGTGCAACGCAATCGAGGTGGAATCTGGATCGAGTTGCAGGGCGCACTTGTATTGCGCGTTGCACCCAATCTGGTCGGACAATTTGACAGCGCTCGCCTGCAAGCGCTGAAGGGCAAGCAAATCGAGGCTCGTGGCTGGGTGGTTGATCGTTCGCGTCGCGGTGGGTTGCAACCGGGTCAGCCGCGTTGGCTACTGCCACTGACCGATCCGTCGATGTTTCAACGCGCTCGCTGAGTAAACTTGTAGACATTTTTCCTGTTGATTGTGAACAGTCAAGCCCTTGCCCGCCGTGGCTCTTGGCCCAAAGTCGTAGGGCTGGGCGCTTGACAGGGGTGACTGCTCAGTCTTGTGGGGACTTTGCGAGGCGCGTATCCTCGCTGACCAGTCTGTCCAACAGTAAAAAAGCGGAATGCCAAAATGTCTGATCTGAAAACTGCCGCTCTCGAATATCATGCCAATCCTCGTCCGGGGAAGCTGAGTGTCGAGCTCACCAAGGCCACTGCTACCGCCCGCGACCTGTCGCTGGCCTACAGCCCCGGCGTAGCTGAACCAGTGCGTGAGATCGCTCGCGATCCTGAACTGGCCTACAAGTACACCGGCAAGGGCAACCTGGTTGCAGTCATTTCCGATGGCACCGCGATTCTCGGCCTGGGCAACCTCGGCCCATTGGCTTCCAAGCCTGTAATGGAAGGTAAAGGCGTACTGTTCAAGCGCTTCGCTGGCATCGACGTTTTCGACATCGAAGTCGACTCCGAAAGCCCGCAAGCCTTCATCGACACCGTCAAGCGCATTTCCATCACCTTCGGTGGCATCAACCTGGAAGACATCAAGGCACCCGAGTGCTTTGAGATCGAACGCGCTCTGATCGAGCAGTGCGACATTCCAGTGTTCCACGATGACCAGCACGGCACTGCAATCGTGACCGCTGCAGGCATGATCAACGCCCTGGAAATCGCTGGCAAAACCCTGGCTGACGCCAAGATCGTCTGCCTGGGCGCTGGTGCTGCTGCCATCTCCTGCATGAAGTTGCTGGTGAGCATGGGCGCAAGCATCGAAAACATCTTCATGGTTGACCGTACTGGCGTGATTCACTCCGGCCGTGACGACCTGAACCAGTACAAAGCCGTGTTCGCCCACGCCACCGAGAAGCGCACCCTGGCTGACGCTCTGAAAGGCGCTGATGTGTTCGTTGGTCTGTCCGGCCCGAACCTGCTGAGCGCGGAAGGCCTGCTGTCGATGGCGGCCAACCCGATCGTGTTCGCGTGCTCGAACCCGGATCCGGAAATCTCCCCGGAACTGGCGCACGCCACCCGTAACGACGTGATCATGGCCACCGGCCGTTCGGACTACCCGAACCAGGTCAACAACGTACTGGGTTTCCCGTTCATCTTCCGTGGTGCCCTGGACGTTCGCGCCAAGCGCATCAACGAAGAAATGAAAGTGGCTGCTGCCAACGCCCTGCGTGAACTGGCCAAACTGCCAGTCCCTCAGGACGTGTGCGATGCCTACGGTGGCGCCCCGCTTGAATTCGGTCGTGAGTACATCATTCCGAAGCCAATGGACCAGCGCCTGATCACCCTGATCTCCGATGCCGTGGCCAAAGCCGCCATCGAGACCGGTGTGGCAACCCTGCCGTATCCGAAGAACTACCCGCTGAAAAGCGTCGATGATGTGTTCAACGGCTAAGTCGTTGTAGCGCTTCAGCGAAAGCCCCGACTCGCAAGAGTCGGGGCTTTTTTGTTTCGGATGTCTCCTCGCGCGCAAGCCCGCTGCCGCAGGGGGGGCTCGCATAGTGGGTGCGCGAGCGGTTTTACCTGTGAAGAAGGCGGTTCATCCACTGCAAATCCTGAAGGCACAAAAAAGCCCCGCACTTCTCTCGAAGGCGGGGCTTGTCGGCGGTTCAGGATCAGAACAAATCGATTGGCGCCTGTTCATCCGCTGGCAACGGACTGCCCGGTGCGGTGCCGTTACCCAGTTCATTCACCGATGGCGGCGTGTCTTCGGCCTTGAACAGCTCGAAGTAGGCGCCCGGCGTGCTCGGTGTTGCCGCACGGCCGCTGACCGGATCAACCCGCAGGCTTAGGATGCCTTCCGGCTCAGGCTGCACGTGTGGCGGCTTGTCCTTCAGCGCAGCCGACATGTAGTTCATCCAGATCGGTAGCGCCACCGTGCCGCCGAATTCACGGCGGCCTAGGCTTTCCGGCTGATCGAAGCCTGTCCAGACCGTGGTCACGTAATCGGCGTTGTAGCCAGAGAACCAGGCATCTTTCGATTCGTTGGTCGTACCGGTTTTACCGGCGATGTCGCTGCGACCCATGGCCAGTGCGCGACGGCCGGTGCCGAGCTTGATCACGTCCTGCAACATGCTGTTGAGGATGTAAGTAGTGCGACCATCGACGATCCGCTCGGCCACTGCCGGCACTTGTGGTGCTGCTGTGTTGTCTGCGGATTCGCCCGGAACCGGCGCCGTGTCGACGGTGAGCGGTTGAGTGGCTGGCGCCGCGATGCCGTCCGTGGCCGAGCCGCCCTGCGGCACGGTTGGCGGGTTGGCGACGAACAGCGTGTCGCCATTGCGGCTTTCAATCTTGTCGATGAGATACGGAGTGATCTTGTAGCCGCCGTTGGCGAACGTGCTCCAACCGGTAGCGATCTCCATTGGCGTCAGGGTCGCGGTGCCCAGCGCCAGAGACAGGTTGGGCGGCAGATCCTGCTTGTTGAAGCCGAAGCGGGTGATGTAGTCGATGGTCTTGCCGACGCCCATCGCCTGCAGCAAACGGATCGACACGAGGTTGCGTGACTTGTACAGCCCCTCGCGCAGACGGATCGGACCCAGGAACGTGTTGTTGTCGTTCTTTGGTCGCCAGACCTTGTCCATGTATTCGTCGACGAAAACGATCGGTGCGTCGTTCACCAGGCTGGCGGCGGTGTAGCCGTTATCCAGCGCAGCACTGTAGACGAACGGCTTGAAGCTCGACCCCGGCTGACGCTTGGCCTGCATGGCGCGGTTGTAGTTGCTCTGCTCAAAGGCAAAACCGCCGACCAGGGAGCGAATCGCACCGTTCTGAGGATCCAGCGACACCAGCGCACCTTGCGCTTGCGGAATCTGGCTGAATTTCAGCGAATTGTCCTTCTGGCGCTGTACTCGCACCAGGTCGCCGACCTGCGCGACATCCGACGGCTGACGCGGGGTGGCGCCCATGCTGTTGGTGTTGAGGAACGGCCGCGCCCATTTCATGGTGTCCCAGGCGACATGTTCTTCACCGGTACGGGTCAGCACTTGCAGGCCGTTCTTGTCGACCTGGGTGACGATCGCCGGTTCCAGGCTGCTGATGGTGCGCTGTTTGGTCAATTCGTTGGCCCAGGCTTCGCGGGTTTTGCCCGGCAAGCGCGATTCAGGGCCGCGATAGCCGTGACGCTGGTCGTAGGTCATCAAACCTTCGTGCAGCGCAGTGTTGGCCATTTCCTGCAGGTTGCTTGGCACCGTGGTGGTGACGCGGAAGCCTTCGGTGTAGGCGTCGCTCCCATAGCGACCGACCATTTCGGCGCGGGCCATTTCGGCGATGTACGGCGCGTTCACTTCTGGCGTCGGTACGTGATAGCTGGCGTTCAGCGGTTCGTTGACCGCGGCGGTGTAGTCCGCCTCGCTGATCTTGCCGAGTTTGTACATGCGCCCCAGGATCCAGTCGCGGCGTTCTTTGCTGCGCACCGGGTTCGCCAGCGGGTTGAAGCGCGACGGGGCTTTTGGCAGGCCGGCGATCATTGCCATTTGCGCCAGGCTGATGTCGCGGATCGACTTGCCGTAATACACCTGCGCCGCCGCCTCGATGCCGTAGGCGCGGTTGCCCAGATAGATCTTGTTCACATACAGCTCAAGAATCTCGTCCTTGGTCAGCTGTCGTTCGATTTGCAGGGCCAGCAAGATCTCGGTGGTTTTGCGCGAGAAGCTGCGTTCGCTGCTCAGGAAGAAGTTCTTCGCCACCTGCATGGTGATGGTGCTGCCGCCGGACTGAATGTGGCCGCTTTTGACCAATTGCGTCGCGGCGCGCATCAGGCTGCTCGGATCGACACCGTAGTGATTGGCGAAATTGTCGTCTTCAGCACTTAGTAACGCATTAATGAAATTGGGGGGAATGTCGGCGAAACGGATCGGAGTCCGGCGCATTTCGCCAAATTCTGCGATCAACTTGTTGTCGCTGCTGTAGACCCGCAGTGGAATCTGCAACTGAATGCTTCTCAGCGCCTCCACAGATGGCAAACCCGGACTAAGGTAAAGATACGCGCCGCTGAGACCTAATAGCAGTCCGCAGAAAACGGCGACGATGGACCAACCGAAAAATTTCAGCAGACGAATCAAGGCTTTTGGACATCCAGGGCAAAGAATGAATTTGGCGACGGGGTTCCGGCTATACACAGAACGGCCCGCGCTGGCAGTAAAAAGCGGAAAAAATCGCTGGGCATTATAAGCACTTTTCTGCCGGAGGCGTCATTGGCGCTTCTGTCAAGACGGGGTGAAGGAACGCAATGCGTATTACAGAGTCCGTAACTCACGGAAAGTCATAGGGAATTGGTAGTGCTGGGACTCTTCAATAAAAAGGCCAATACGTTACTGGGGATCGACATCAGTTCCACGTCGGTGAAGCTGCTGGAGTTGAGCCGTCAGGGTGACCGCTACCGGGTCGAGGCATACGCGGTGGAGCCGTTGCCAGCTAACGCTGTGGTCGAGAAAAACATCGCCGAGCTCGAAGGTGTCGGCCAGGCGCTGAGCCGGGTGCTGGTCAAGGCGCGCACCAGCAACAGGAGCGTGGCGGTGGCGGTGGCCGGTTCCGCGGTCATCACCAAAATCATCGAAATGGACGCCGGACTGTCAGACGACGAGCTGGAAAACCAGCTCAAGATCGAAGCTGACCAATACATACCCTATCCGCTGGACGAGGTTGCTATCGACTTTGAAGTCCAGGGCGTGTCGCCGCGCAACCCCGAGCGAGTCAACGTGTTGCTCGCTGCCTGCCGAAAGGAGAACGTCGAAGTCCGTGAAGCAGCCCTCGCGCTCGCCGGGCTGACGGCTCGCGTGGTGGACGTCGAGGCGTATGCGCTGGAACGCTCGTTCGGCCTGCTCGCGACGCAACTGGCGGCCTCCCAGGAGCGCCTGACCGTGGCGGTGGTCGACATCGGCGCAACCATGACCACCCTCAGCGTTCTGTACAACGGCAAGATCATCTACACCCGAGAGCAACTGTTCGGCGGTCGTCAACTGACCGAAGAAATCCAGCGTCGCTATGGCCTGACCGTCGAGCAGGCGGGGCTGGCGAAGAAACAGGGTGGCCTTCCCGACGACTATGTCAGCGAGGTGTTGCAGCCATTTCGTGAAGCGCTGGTGCAGCAGGTTTCGCGTTCGTTGCAGTTCTTCTTCGCCTCAGGGCAGTACAACGCGGTCGATCACATTCTGCTGGCCGGCGGCACCGCATCGGTGTCGGGTCTGGATAGATTGATCGAGCAGCGCCTCGATACGCCGACTCAGGTGGCCAATCCTTTTTCCGACATGGCCTTGAGCAGCAAGGTCAACGCCGGGGCCCTGGCCAGTGACGCGCCGGCCCTGATGATTGCCTGCGGGCTCGCGCTCAGGAGTTTCGACTGATGGCGCGGATCAACCTTTTACCCTGGCGTGAGGAGCGCCGCGAAGCACAGCGCAAACGCTTCCTGCTGGTGCTGACGGGCGTGTTGGTCGGCTCTGTGGGCGCAGTGTTTATCGCCGATCAGATCATCAATACGGCCATCGCCCGGCAAGCGGCCCGTAACGACTACATTGGCAAACAGATTGCTGTAGTCGACGAGCGGATCAAACAAATCAGCGAGCTTAAGGCTCATCGCCAACAATTGCTCGAGCGCATGAACATCATCCAGGACCTGCAGGGCAACCGGCAGGTCATCGGGCGGATTTTCGATCAACTGGCGCGCACTTTGCCCGATGGCGTGTATTTCACTGACGTGAAAATGGCTGGTAAAACCCTGTCGATCAGTGGGGCGGCGGAGTCGAACAATCGTGTTTCCGAGTTGATGCGCAATCTGGAGGCGTCCGACTGGTTCGAAGCGCCGAGTCTGAACGAAGTGAAGGCCGCTTCAGCCGACCAGGTGGAGCAGGCCAACGTCTTTCAATTGACTGTTCGTCAGACCCAGCCCATGACGCTGGAGGGCGAGCAATGAAGCCGTCCGAATGGCTGGAGAGTCTGCGCAACGTCGATTTCAACGATCTGGACACCAGCAACATCGGTTCCTGGCCGGCCGCGGTGAAGGCCATCGCCGGCGCGCTGGTGATGGTTCTGGTATTGGCGTTTGGCTATAACTTTTTCATCAGCGACATGGAAAACCAACTTGAGGCCAGGCGCCTGGAGGAGGCCGCGCTCAAGGAGCAGTTCGCCAGCAAGGCGCACCTGTCGGCCAATCTCGAGTTGTACACCCAGCAGATGAAGGAAATGGAAAACTCCTTCGGCGTGTTGTTGCGGCAATTGCCGAGCGACACTGAGGTGCCGGGTTTACTGGAAGACATCACCCGCACGGGATTGGGTAGCGGCCTGGAGTTCGAGGAGATCAAACTGCTGCCGGAAGTGACTCAGCCGTTCTACATCGAACTGCCGATCCAGATTACCGTCACCGGCTCCTATCACGATCTTGCCACTTTCGTCAGCGGAGTGGCCGGGTTGCCGCGTATTGTCACGCTGCATGATTTCGAACTGGCACCGGCCAATAAGGAAGGCGGGCCGAAGCTGCGCATGAGCATTCTTGCCAAGACTTACCGCTATAACGACAAGGGGCTGCAGAAATGACCCTGACTCGTTATCTCGCGCTGTCGGCGGCGCTGCTGGCATTGAGCGGGTGTGGCGGCAGCGAAGGTTTCAGTGACCTCGACGCCTATATGAATGAAGTGCGTCTGCGCCCGGCGGGCAAGATTGAACCCACGCCGACATTCCACACTTACCCGAAATTCACGTATAGCGCCGCCAATCTGCGCAGTCCGTTCTCACGTCAGGTGCGTGTCGATCTGGCCGGGCAGAAGCACGGTTCGCGCAACGTCAAACCTGACCCGAACCGGGTCAGGCAATACCTCGAAGGCTTCAACATCGAGCAGTTTGAAATGGTCGGCACGATTTCCAATGCCAACCGCTCCTTTGCGCTATTGCGCGGGGCGGGCGGGGTGCATCGGTTGAAGGTCGGCGACTACCTGGGGCGCAACGACGGGCGCATCGTTGCCATCAGCGCCACTCAGGTCGATGTCATTGAAATCGTGCCCGACGGCGAAGGCGCCTGGCTGGAGCGTCCACGCACCATTCCTTTGAAAGAGCACTCTTAGTGGAAGTCGAATAATGAACAGGATTTTCTCCACCCTCGGTTTTTCGCTATGGATAGCGCTGATGTCGCCGATGGTAATCGCGGCCAATCTGAAGACGCTGGACGTGGCGGCATTGCCGGGTGATCGCGTCGAACTGAAGCTGTCGTTCGACGGCCCTCCACCGCAACCCAAGGGCTACACCACCGAATCCCCGGCGCGGATTGCCCTGGATTTGCCCGGTGTAGCCAGTCATTTGGCCAAAAAGAATCTCGATCTGGGCCGCGGCAATGCGCGCACGGCCACGGTGGTTGAAGCCAAGGATCGCACCCGCCTGATCGTCAGCCTGACGCAGCTTGCGCCTTACAGCACGCGGGTCGAGGGTAAGAATCTGTTCGTGGTGGTAGGTCAGGGGGCTCCAGCGGCCACGCCGCGTTCCGCCGCTGTTGCAGCGCCGCGCGTGACCACGGCGGCGCCTCCCGCCACGGCGTTCGTCGCCAAGGCCCGAGCCATTCGCGGCGTTGATTTTCAGCGCGGTACCGCAGGCGAGGGCAACGTGGTCATCGACCTGTCTGACCCGACCATCGCCCCGGATATCCAGGAGCATGATGGCAAAGTCATCCTCAGCTTCGCGCGCACCCAGTTGCCCGACAAGTTGCGGGTGCGCCTCGACGTCAAGGATTTCGCCACGCCTGTGCAGTTCGTCAATGCTGCCGCGACCGGCAATCGTGCAATCATCACCATCGAGCCCAGCGGCACTTTCGATTACTCCACATTCCAGACCGACAACAAGCTGACCGTCAGCATTCGTCCGATGACGATGGACGACCTGCAAAAACGCAACGCTGACCGTCAGGCCTACACCGGCGAAAAACTCTCGCTGAATTTTCAGGACATCGACGTACGTTCGGTGCTGCAACTGATCGCTGATTTCACCAACCTCAACCTCGTGGCCAGCGATACGGTGCAGGGCGGCATCACCTTGCGCCTGCAAAATGTGCCGTGGGACCAGGCACTGGATCTGGTGTTGAAAACCAAAGGGCTGGATAAACGCAAGATCGGCAATGTGCTGCTGGTGGCGCCGGCCGATGAGATCGCCGCCCGTGAGCGCCAGGAGCTGGAATCGCAGAGGCAGATCGCTGAATTGGCACCGTTGCGCCGTGAACTGCTGCAGGTGAACTACGCCAAGGCCGCGGACATCGCCAAGCTGTTCCAGTCGGTGACCAGCGCCGAGGCGAAAATCGACGAGCGCGGTTCGATCACCGTCGATGAACGCACCAATAACATCATTGCCTACCAGACTCAGGATCGTCTTGATGAGCTGCGGCGGATCGTGGCGCAATTGGATATTCCGGTGCGCCAAGTGATGATCGAGGCACGAATCGTTGAGGCCAACGTCGATTACGACAAAAGCCTGGGCGTGCGCTGGGGCGGCTCCATCCAGAACAAGGGCAACTGGAACACGTCTGGTGTGAGCAACGGTTCTTCCACCACCATCGGAACGCCGGGCAGCACCAGCACCAACTCGCCGTTCGTCGACATGGGCACCGTCAACAACACGTCCGGGATTGGTATCGCTTTTATCACTGACAACGTGTTGCTCGATCTCGAGCTGACGGCCATGGAAAAAACCGGCAACGGCGAAATCGTCTCGCAACCGAAAGTCGTTACCTCCGACAAGGAAACCGCCAAGATCCTCAAAGGCACCGAGATTCCCTACCAGGAGGCCAGCTCCAGCGGCGCCACCTCGGTGTCGTTCAAGGAGGCTTCGCTGTCGCTGGAGGTGACGCCACAGATCACGCCAGACAACCGCATCATCATGGAGGTCAAGGTCACCAAGGACGAACCGGACTACCTGAACAAAGTGCAGGATGTCCCGCCGATCAAAAAGAACGAGGTCAACGCCAAGGTGCTGGTCAATGACGGCGAAACCATCGTGATTGGGGGCGTTTTCTCAAATACTCAAAGCAAGGTCGTAGATAAGGTGCCATTTCTTGGCGATGTGCCGTATCTTGGCCGCCTTTTCCGGCGTGATGTGGTTTCGGAGAAAAAATCCGAGCTGCTGGTATTTCTCACTCCGCGTATCATGAATAACCAGGCGATTGCTGTGAGTCGTTGATTCTGTGCGAAATTTGATTCTTGTAGGACCGATGGGCGCTGGAAAAAGCACCATCGGCCGGTTGCTGGCCAAAGAGCTGCGCCTGCCGTTCAAAGATTCCGACAAGGAAATTGAACTGCGCACGGGCGCCAATATCCCGTGGATCTTCGACAAGGAAGGCGAGCCGGGCTTTCGCGACCGTGAGCAGGCGATGATCGCCGAACTGTGCGGATTCGATGGCGTGGTGTTGGCGACCGGCGGTGGCGCAGTCATGCGCGATGCCAACCGCAAGGCCCTCCATGACGGCGGGCGTGTGGTGTATTTGCACGCCTCTATCGAACAGCAGGTTGGCCGCACCTCCCGCGATCGCAATCGGCCGTTGCTGCGCACCGCTGATCCGGCGAAAACCCTGCGAGACCTGCTCGCGATCCGTGATCCTCTTTATCGGGAAATCGCCGATCTGGTGGTGGAAACCGACGAACGGCCGCCACGCATGGTGGTGCTCGACATTCTCGATCGCCTGGCGCAGCTTCCACCCCGTTAAAGCATCGCCCGAAATGCGCTATCCTCGGCGTCCTGTCACAGCCCGTCGAGGTTGTGGCGGATGGCGTGCGAGCGGCGTCATACCCGCTATAGGCCGCAGACAACCAATAATTCAGGGCAGGACGCCTGCTTCCATCTTCACTGTGGGGACACATGCAGACACTCAAGGTCGATCTAGGCGAGCGCAGCTACCCGATTCATATTGGCGAAGGTTTGTTGGATCAGCCGCAACTGCTGGCTCCGCATATTCACGGGCGGCAGGTGGCAATCATCTCCAATGAGACCGTTGCGCCGCTCTATCTCGAACGTCTGACCCGCAGCCTGGCGCAGTTCTCGGTGATTTCCGTGGTGTTGCCCGACGGCGAAGCCTTCAAGAACTGGGAAACCCTGCAACTGATCTTCGACGGTCTGCTGACCGCCCGTCATGACCGCCGCACGACCGTTATTGCCTTGGGTGGCGGTGTGATCGGCGATATGGCCGGTTTCGCCGCGGCCTGTTACCAGCGTGGCGTCGATTTCATCCAGATTCCCACCACTTTGCTGTCCCAGGTCGATTCGTCGGTGGGCGGCAAGACCGGTATCAATCATCCGCTGGGCAAGAACATGGTTGGCGCGTTCTATCAGCCGAACGTGGTGCTGATCGATACCGCTTCCCTGAAGACGCTGCCCGAGCGCGAGTTGTCGGCGGGGCTGGCGGAAGTCATCAAGTACGGCCTGATATGCGACGAGCCGTTCCTGACCTGGCTCGAAGACAATGTAGACGCCTTGCGCGCACTGGATCAAAAGGCCCTGACGTACGCCATCGAGCGCTCCTGCGCAGCCAAAGCTGCGGTGGTCGGCGCTGATGAGAAGGAAACCGGCGTACGCGCCACGCTCAACCTCGGTCACACCTTCGGCCACGCCATCGAGACCCACATGGGCTATGGTGTCTGGCTGCATGGTGAGGCGGTGGCGGCTGGCACCGTGATGGCGCTGGAGATGTCCGCGCGTCTGGGCTGGATCAGCGAGCAGGAGCGTGATCGCGGTATTCGCCTGTTCCAGCGTGCAGGTCTGCCGGTGATCCCGCCTGCCGAAATGACCGAAGCCGATTTTCTTCAACACATGGCAATCGACAAAAAAGTGATCGACGGTCGCCTGCGCCTGGTGCTGCTGCGCCGGATGGGCGAAGCGGTAGTGACCGACGATTATCCGAAAGAGGTTCTACAGGCCACGCTGGGAGCGGATTACCGCGCCTTGGCACAGCTTAAAGGTTAATAAGATTCCGATGACTAGTTTGCATGCCGACGAGGCGTTCCTCGGCCATTTTCAGTTAAGTCACGATCCCTTCGCGCCGCGGGTGCCGGGCTTCAAGTTCTTTCCGGCCCAGCGCAAACCGGTGCTGGGACAATTGCATCATCTGGCGCGTTACAGCCAGTTGCTGCTGGTGGTCACCGGCCCGGAAGGCAGCGGCAAGACCCTGCTGCGTCAGGCGCTGGTCGCCAGCACCAACAAACAATCTGTGCAGAGCGTGGTGGTTTCCGCCCGCGGTGCTGGTGATGCGGCTGGCGTGCTGCGCCAGGTGGCGCAGGCGCTGAACGTCGCTCAGGCCGATGTCGCTGCGATTCTGGATCAGGTGGTGCAACTGGCGCTGACCGGCCAGGAAGTCTATCTGCTGGTGGACGATGCCGAGCAACTCGACGAATCGGCCCTCGATGCGCTGATGGCACTGGGTGCCGGCGCGCCGGAAGGTCGCCCGCATGTATTCCTGTTCGGTGAATCGTCGCTGATCGCTCAACTCGAGGCTTTGCAGCTCGAGGAAGAACGCTTCCACGTCATCGAGTTGCAGCCTTACACCGAAGAAGAGACCCGCGAGTATCTCGACCAACGGCTCGAAGGTGCAGGCCGGGGTGTCGAACTTTTCACCGCGGATCAGATCTCTGATATTCACGAAAGCGCCGAGGGTTGGCCGGGTAACATCAACCAGGTCGCTCGCGATGCTCTGATCGAAGTCATGATTGCCAGCCGCTCTGCGGTCAAGCGTCCAAGTATGGGGTTTAACATGCCGAAGAAACACGTATTGGCGATTTCTGCCGTCGTTGTGGTCGCGGTTGCCGCCGCCTGGTTGATGCCGGGTCGCAGCAAGGCACCCACCACCGGCGCGCCGGCCAATGAGCAGGCTCAACTGCCATTGGGTCAGGGCGCAGCGAATGGCGGTGCTCCAGCGGTCGAATTCGCCGGTAATACACAGCCGATGCCGTTACCGCTGGTCGGCAACTCGCAACCCGTCATGCGCGGCCCATTGGCCGAAGCGGCTGGCGGTATCACTGAAGGCGACGACGGCGTGCCATTGGAAGGCTCCAGCGATACGCCGCCAACCGTGACCACTTCGGCGCCACCGGCGGGTGTTCCGGCCGGTCCTGCACCGACGCCGGCACCGACGCAAATCGCCACTGCCAAGCCTGCTCCGGCAGCGCCAGCAGCCAAACCGGCTCCAGCGCCTGCCAAGCCAGTGGCAGCCGCTAAACCGGTCGAGAAGCCGGTTACTGTCGCCAAAGCCGCCGGTGGCAGCTGGTACGCCGGGCAACCGACGGGCAACTACGTGGTGCAGATCCTCGGCACCAGCTCCGAAACGAGCGCACAAAACTTCGTCAAAGAGCAGGGCGGCGAGTACCGTTATTTCAAGAAAATGCTCAACGGCAAGCCTCTCTACGTGATCACCTACGGCAACTTCGCCAATCGTGACGCGGCTGTTTCTGCCATCAAGGCCTTGCCAGCGAAGGTTCAGGCTGGTAAACCTTGGCCTCGCACTGTCGCCAGCGTCCAACAGGAACTGGCAACAACTCGCTGAAGATTCGGCGGCCTTACCCAGGCCGCCTCTCCAAGCACCTCAAAATTTCTACGAGTGCGCGCGTCCTTCCAGGTCGCGTGCCTTGTGGTGTCTGCGTCACAGTAGTCTTTGAGTCGTTGCGGTCAAAATTAAAAAAGTTTTGACTAGCACAGCAGATCGCTTTAAACCTTTCACAAATGCGACATGAATTTGCGACATTTCGTCGTCAAATTTGTGAGCCTCTGTGTGGCTGTGTACAATGACCACCCTTTTGCCCCCGCTAAGCCGGCGTACGTTCGGCGCGGAACGCAAGTGGTTGAATTGAAAAGAAATTTGCCTCGAAAAGAGGCAGCCTGGTGAGAAAGTGTCTATGAAAGCAGGTCTGTACCAACCAGATGAATTCAAGGATAACTGCGGTTTCGGCCTGATAGCCCATATGCAGGGCGAGCCCAGTCATACCCTTTTGCAAACGGCCATTGAGGCCCTGACCTGCATGACCCACCGCGGTGGGATTAATGCCGACGGCAAGACCGGTGACGGTTGCGGTCTGCTGATTCAAAAGCCCGATGCGTTCCTGCGTGCGATTGCCCAGGAAGCCTTCAGCGTCGAACTGCCCAAGCAATATGCCGTGGGCATGGTCTTCTTCAATCAGGATCCGGCCAAGGCCGAAGCCGCTCGCGAGAACATGAACCGCGAGATCCTCGCTGAAGGCCTGCAACTGATCGGCTGGCGCAAAGTGCCAATCGACACCAGCGTCCTTGGTCGCCTGGCCCTTGAGCGCCTGCCGCAGATCGAGCAGGTCTACATCGGCGGCGAAGGCCTGAGCGATCAGGACATGGCGGTCAAGTTGTTCAGCGCCCGCCGTCGTTCGTCGGTGGCCAATGCCGTCGACTCCGACCACTACATCTGCAGCTTTTCGCACAAGACCATCATTTATAAAGGCCTGATGATGCCGGCCGACCTGGCCGCGTTCTATCCAGACCTGAGCGACGAGCGCCTGCAAACCGCGATCTGCGTGTTCCACCAGCGTTTCTCCACCAACACCCTGCCGAAATGGCCGCTGGCTCAGCCATTCCGCTTCCTCGCCCACAACGGCGAGATCAACACGATCACCGGTAACCGTAACTGGGCGCAGGCCCGTCGGACCAAGTTCACCAACGATCTGATGGATCTGGAAGAACTCGGTCCGCTGGTCAACCGTGTCGGTTCCGACTCCTCGAGCATGGACAACATGCTCGAACTGATGGTCACCGGCGGCATCGACCTGTTCCGTGGCGTGCGGATGATCATTCCGCCTGCGTGGCAGAACGTTGAAACCATGGACCCGGATCTGCGTGCGTTCTACGAGTACAACTCGATGCACATGGAGCCGTGGGACGGCCCGGCCGGCGTGGTCATGACCGATGGTCGCTACGCGGTGTGCCTGCTTGACCGTAACGGTTTGCGCCCGGCGCGCTGGGTCACCACCACCAACGGTTTCATCACCGTTGCTTCGGAAATCGGCGTCTGGAACTACCAGCCAGAAGACGTGATCGCCAAGGGCCGTGTCGGTCCGGGGCAGATCCTCGCCGTGGACACTGAAACCGGGCAGATCCTCGACACCGATGCGATCGACAACCGCTTGAAATCCCGTCATCCGTACAAGCAATGGCTGCGCAAGAATGCCCTGCGCATTCAGGCGACCATGGAAGACAACGATCACGGTTCGGCTTTCTACGACGTCGATCAGCTCAAGCAATACATGAAGATGTATCAGGTCACGTTCGAGGAGCGCGATCAGGTCCTGCGTCCGCTTGGCGAACAAGGCTACGAAGCCGTGGGCTCGATGGGCGACGATACGCCGATGGCCGTGCTGTCCCAGCGCGTGCGCACGCCGTACGACTATTTCCGCCAGCAGTTCGCGCAGGTCACCAACCCGCCGATCGACCCGCTGCGTGAAGCCATCGTGATGTCGCTGGAAATCTGCCTCGGTGCCGAGCGCAACATCTTCCAGGAGTCGCCGGAACACGCCTCGCGCGTGATCCTCAGCTCGCCGGTGATTTCCCCGGCCAAGTGGCGCTCGTTGATGAATCTCGACCGCCCGGGCTTTGAGCGGCAGATCATCGACCTCAACTACGACGAAAGCGTCGGCCTCGAAGCGGCCATCCGCAATGTGGCCGATCAGGCTGAAGAAGCCGCGCGCGCCGGTCGTACCCAGATCGTCCTGAGCGACCGCCATATCGCGCCGGGCAAACTGCCGATTCACGCCTCGCTGGCCACCGGTGCGGTACACCACCGCCTGACCGAAAAAGGCCTGCGCTGCGATTCCAACATCCTCGTTGAAACCGCGACCGCACGCGATCCGCACCACTTTGCCGTGCTGATCGGTTTCGGCGCCTCGGCGGTCTATCCGTTCCTGGCTTACGAAGTGCTGGGCGACCTGATCCGTACCGGTGAAGTGCTGGGCGACCTCTACGAGGTGTTCAAGAACTACCGCAAAGGCATCACCAAAGGTCTGCTCAAGATCCTGTCGAAAATGGGCATCTCGACTATCGCTTCGTACCGCGGTGCGCAGTTGTTCGAAGCCATCGGCCTGGCCGAAGAAGTGTGCGAGCTGAGCTTCCGTGGCGTGCCGAGCCGCATCAAGGGTGCACGTTTCGTCGACATCGAAGCCGAGCAAAAGGCACTGGCCACCGAAGCCTGGAGCCCGCGCAAGCCGATCCAGCAGGGCGGCCTGCTGAAGTTCGTCCATGGTGGCGAATACCACGCCTACAACCCGGACGTGGTCAACACCCTGCAAGCCGCCGTGCAGCAGGGCGACTACGCCAAGTTCAAGGAATACACCTCGCTGGTGGACAACCGTCCGGTGTCGATGATTCGCGACCTGTTCAAGGTCAAGACCCTCGACACGCCGCTGGACATCAGTGAAATCGAACCGCTGGAATCGGTGCTCAAGCGCTTCGACTCCGCCGGTATCTCGCTGGGCGCCCTGTCGCCGGAAGCTCACGAAGCCCTGGCCGAAGCCATGAACCGCCTCGGCGCGCGTTCCAACTCCGGCGAAGGCGGCGAAGACCCGGCGCGTTACGGCACCATCAAGAGTTCGAAAATCAAGCAGGTCGCCACTGGACGTTTCGGCGTGACGCCGGAATACCTGGTCAACGCCGAAGTGCTGCAGATCAAGGTCGCCCAAGGCGCCAAGCCGGGCGAGGGCGGGCAACTGCCGGGCGGTAAAGTGAACGGGCTGATCGCCAAGCTGCGCTATGCAGTGCCGGGCGTAACGCTGATTTCGCCACCGCCGCACCACGACATCTATTCGATCGAAGACTTGTCGCAGCTGATTTTTGACCTCAAGCAGGTCAACCCGAAGGCGCTGGTTTCGGTGAAACTCGTCGCCGAAGCGGGCGTCGGCACCATCGCTGCCGGTGTGGCCAAGGCCTACGCGGACTTGATCACCATCTCCGGCTACGACGGTGGCACCGGTGCTTCGCCGCTGACCTCAATTAAATACGCCGGTGCTCCGTGGGAACTCGGCCTGGCTGAAACCCACCAGACCCTGCGCGGCAACGACCTGCGCGGCAAAGTCCGGGTGCAGACCGACGGTGGCCTGAAAACCGGCCTCGACGTCATCAAGGCTGCCATCCTCGGCGCCGAAAGCTTCGGCTTCGGTACTGCGCCGATGATCGCGCTGGGCTGCAAATACCTGCGCATCTGCCACCTGAACAACTGCGCCACCGGCGTCGCGACGCAGAACGAGAAGCTGCGCAAGGATCACTACATCGGCACCGTCGACATGGTGGTGAATTTCTTCACCTACGTCGCCGAAGAAACCCGTGAGTGGCTGGCCAAGCTCGGCGTGCGTTCCCTCGAAGAGCTGATCGGCCGCACCGATCTGCTGGAAATCCTCGAAGGCCAGACCGCCAAGCAACACCACCTGGATCTGACCCCGCTGCTGGGCAGCGATCACATCCCGGCGGACAAACCTCAGTTCTGCGGCGTTGAGCGCAACCCGCCATTCGACCAAGGCCTGCTGGCCGAGAAAATGGTCGAGATGGCGTCGTCGGCGATCAATGACATGAGCGGCGCCGAATTCGACCTGGACATCTGCAACTGCGACCGTTCGATCGGCGCGCGGATCTCCGGTGAAATCGCGCGCAAGCACGGCAACCAGGGCATGGCCAAGGCGCCGATCACCTTCCGTTTCAAAGGGACGGCGGGTCAGAGCTTCGGCGTGTGGAACGCCGGCGGTCTGAACATGTACCTGCAAGGCGATGCCAACGACTACGTCGGCAAAGGCATGACCGGCGGCAAACTGGTCATCGTGCCGCCGAAGGGCAGCGTCTATCAGACTCAGAACAGCGCCATCATCGGCAACACCTGCCTGTACGGCGCCACGGGCGGCAAGCTGTTCGCCGCTGGCACCGCAGGTGAGCGTTTCGCCGTGCGTAACTCAGGTGCCCACACGGTTGTGGAAGGCACTGGCGATCACTGCTGCGAGTACATGACCGGTGGTTTCGTCTGCGTCTTGGGCAAAACCGGTTACAACTTCGGTTCTGGCATGACCGGTGGTTTCGCCTACGTGCTTGATCAGGACAACTCTTTCGTTGACCGGGTCAACCACGAACTGGTGGAAATCCAGCGGATCAGCGGCGAGGCGATGGAGGCCTATCGCAGCCATCTGCAAAACGTGCTGAACGAGTACGTCGCCGAAACCGACAGCGAGTGGGGGCGTGAACTCGCCGAGAACCTCGATGACTACTTGCGCCGTTTCTGGCTGGTCAAGCCGAAGGCTGCCAACCTGAAATCGTTGCTTTCCAGCACTCGTGCCAACCCGCAGTGATATGCGCCTGAAGAGTTTGATGAGGTTTTAACAATGGCTGAACGTCTGAATAACGACTTCCAGTTCATCGATGTCGGGCGCAAAGATCCGAAGAAGAAACTGTTGCGTCAACGCAAGAAAGAGTTCGTCGAGATCTACGAACCGTTCAAACCCCAGCAGTCGGCCGATCAGGCCCACCGCTGCCTGGGTTGCGGCAACCCGTATTGCGAATGGAAGTGCCCGGTGCACAACTTCATTCCCAACTGGCTCAAATTGGTGGCCGAAGGCAACATCCTTCAGGCCGCCGAGCTGTCGCACCAGACCAACACCCTGCCGGAAGTGTGCGGCCGGGTGTGCCCGCAGGATCGTCTGTGCGAGGGTGCCTGCACCCTCAACGACGGTTTTGGCGCGGTGACCATCGGTTCGGTCGAGAAGTACATCACCGACACCGCGTTCGCCATGGGCTGGCGCCCGGACATGTCCAAGGTCAAGCCGACCGGCAAGCGTGTCGCGATCATCGGCGCAGGCCCGGCAGGTCTGGGCTGTGCCGACGTGCTGGTACGCGGCGGTGTGACCCCGGTGGTGTTCGACAAGAACCCGGAAATCGGTGGTCTGCTGACCTTCGGTATCCCCGAGTTCAAGCTGGAAAAGACCGTGCTGAGCAATCGTCGCGAAGTCTTCACCGGCATGGGCATCGAGTTCCGCCTCAACACCGAGGTCGGCAAAGACGTGACCATGGAACAACTGCTCGCCGAATACGATGCCGTGTTCATGGGCATGGGCACCTACACCTACATGAAGGGCGGTTTTGCCGGTGAGGATCTGCCGGGCGTCTACGACGCGCTGGACTTCCTGATCGCCAACGTCAACCGCAACCTGGGCTTTGAAAAGTCGCCGGAAGATTTCGTCGACATGAAAGGCAAGAAGGTCGTGGTACTCGGCGGCGGCGACACGGCGATGGACTGCAACCGCACGTCGATTCGTCAGGGCGCCAAGTCGGTGACCTGCGCCTATCGTCGTGACGAAGCGAACATGCCCGGCTCGCGCAAAGAGGTGAAGAACGCCAAGGAAGAGGGCGTGAAATTCCTCTATAACCGCCAGCCGATCGCCATCGTCGGTGAAGACAAGGTCGAAGGCGTGAAGGTGGTCGAGACCCGTCTCGGCGAACCGGACGCCCGTGGCCGCCGCAGCCCGGAGCCGATCCCGGGCTCCGAAGAGATCATCCCGGCCGACGCCGTGGTCATCGCCTTCGGTTTCCGTCCGAGCCCGGCGCCGTGGTTCGAACAGTTCGAAATCCAGACGGACAGCCAGGGCCGCGTAGTTGCGCCCGAGCAAGGTCAGTACAAGCACCAGACCAGCAACCCGAAAATTTTCGCCGGTGGCGACATGGTGCGCGGTTCGGATCTGGTGGTGACGGCGATCTTCGAAGGCCGTAATGCCGCCGAAGGTATCCTCGATTACCTTGGTGTTTAACCAGACTTGAAATGCGATTAAATGTGGGCGCGGGCTTGCTCGCGAAAGCGGTCTGTCAGTCAACATCTCTGTTGAGTGTGCCGGCCTCTTCGCGAGCAAGCCCGCTCCCACAGTTGTTTCGTGGTGTTGCAAAAAGCCGGTTTCAACCGCGACAAATTGACCCGATAGACAAAAGGCTGACCTGCATCCGTGCCTTTTGCGTCGCGCTCTGAGAAAATGCCCGCACTTTTTTTCCGGATGCCGACATGACTGCCCTGAAGAACGACCGTTTCCTGCGCGCCCTGCTCAAGCAACCCGTTGACGTCACCCCGGTGTGGATGATGCGTCAGGCCGGTCGCTACCTGCCGGAATACCGCGCCAGCCGTGCCCACGCCGGTGACTTCATGAGCCTGTGCATGAATCCGGAATTCGCTTGCGAAGTCACGATGCAACCGCTCGACCGCTACCCGCAACTGGACGCGGCGATCCTGTTTTCCGACATCCTCACCATCCCCGATGCCATGGGCCAAGGCCTGTATTTCGAGACCGGTGAAGGCCCGCGCTTCAAGAAAGTCGTCAGCACCCTGGCCGACATTGAAGCTTTGCCTATCCCTGATCCGCACAAAGACCTTGGTTACGTGATGGATGCGGTCAGCACCATCCGTCGCGAGCTCAACGGTCGCGTTCCGCTGATCGGCTTCTCCGGCAGCCCTTGGACGCTGGCCACATACATGGTCGAAGGCGGCTCGTCGAAAGACTTCCGCAAGACCAAAGCGATGCTCTACGACAATCCGCAAGCCATGCACCTGCTGCTGGATAAACTCGCGCAGTCGGTGACCTCCTACCTCAACGGCCAGATCATGGCCGGTGCGCAAGCGGTGCAGATCTTCGATACCTGGGGCGGCAACCTGTCGGCGGCGGCGTATCAGGAGTTCTCGCTGGCCTACATGAAGAAAATCGTCAGCGGCCTGATCCGCGAGCACGACGGTCGCAAAGTGCCGGTGATCCTGTTCACCAAGAACGGCGGCCTGTGGCTGGAAAGCATTGCCGAGGCTGGCGCCGACGCGCTGGGCCTGGACTGGACCTGCGACATCGGCAACGCCCGCGCCCGTGTCGGCGACAAAGTCGCGCTGCAAGGCAACATGGACCCGACCGTGCTTTATGCAAAACCGCAAGCGATCCGCACCGAAGTCGGGCGCATTCTGGCCAGCTACGGCAAGGGCAGCGGCCACGTGTTCAACCTCGGCCACGGCATCACGCCTGAGGTCGATCCGGAGCACGCGGGCGCCTTCCTGCGCGCCGTGCATGAGCTGTCGGCGCAGTATCACGAGTGATCGACGCCCAGCTCTAAGTTCAGCAAAGCAAAACGCCCGGCAAATGCCGGGCGTTTTTGTTTCCACGATCTGGAGCCGAAAACAGACCAACTGTGGGAGGGGATTTTTGTCAGGCGTTGACGCCGCCCAACGGCGGCAACTTCGCCAGCTTCAACGCCACCAACAGCGCCACCAGCAACAGCGCGCCGATAAACAAACCAATCCCGTTCCACCCGCCCAAGTGCCAGAACACCCCGCCTGCCGTGCCGGCAATGCTTGATCCGGCGTAATAGCTAAACAGGTAAAGCGAAGACGCCTGTCCTTTGGCTCTGGTCGCCCGCCGCCCGATCCAGCTACTCGCCACCGAGTGCGCCCCAAAGAAGCCAAAGGTGAAGATCAGCATGCCGATGATGATCAGCGGCACAGGGGGGAACATCGTCAGCGCCAAACCTGCAAACATCAGCGCAATCGTCGCCCACAACACTTTGCGTCGGCCCAGTCTGTCCGCCAGTGAACCGATCTTCGCCGAGCTGTAGATACCCGACAGGTACACCACCGACAGCAAGCCGACAAACACCTGATCAAGATTGTACGGCGCAGCCAGCAAGCGATAGCCGATGTAGTTGAACAGCGTGACGAACGCGCCCATCAGCAAAAAGGCTTCAAGGAACAGCAGCGGCAAACCGGCGTCGCGAAAATGCATGGTGAAGCCGTCGAGCAGGCTGCGCGGGTGTAGCGAGCGCGAACGAAAGTTGCGCGACTCGGGGAGGATTTTCCAGAACACCGCTGCCGCGACCAGCGCCAGGCCGCCAATCACCAGCATCGCCGTGTGCCAACTGACGAAGTCGATCAGCACCCCGGTGATCAACCGTCCGCTCATCCCGCCAATTGCGTTGCCGCCGATGTACAAACCCATGGCAAGGCCGATGTGCTGCGGATGAATTTCTTCACTCAGATAGGTCATCGCCACCGCCGCCAGACCGCTCAATGACAACCCGATCAGCGCGCGCATGATCAGCACACCCTGCCAGCTCGGCATCATTGAACTGGCGATGGTGCACAACGCCGCCGCGAACAGCGCGGTGACCATCACCGGTTTACGCCCGACCCGATCGGAAATCGGCCCGGTAATCAGCAGGCCGATGGCGAGCATACCCGTGGACACTGACAGAATCAGGCTGCTCTGCGCCGCGTTGATCCCGTATTCGTGGGACAGCAGCGGCATCATCGGCTGTACGCAATACAGCAGGGCGAAGGTCGCGAAGCCGCCGCTGAACAGCGCGAGCACCGTGCGCATGAACATCGGCGTGCCTTTTTCGATGTAGATCTCTTGCAGCTCGGCGACGACATCGTCCGCAGCGGCGGGCGGGACTTCATGGGCAAGAGGGGCAGCGGCGGTTTTCACATCAGACCTCGAAGGGCACGGCCAGGCAGGCAATGAAAAAATCATATAGCTGGCTAATGTTTCTATCCAATATATTGTTCGACCTGTTTGATAGCTTTAACGACCTAATGGGGTTTCCATGGAACTGCGCCACTTGCGCTACTTCATTGCCGTCGCCGAAGAACTGCACTTCGGCCGTGCCGCACAGGCGTTGGGCATCTCCCAGCCGCCGCTGAGCCAGCAGATTCAGGCGCTGGAGCAAGAGGTCGGCGCGCGACTTTTCGAGCGTACCAATCGTCGGGTCGAGCTGAGCGAGGCCGGCAGATTGTTTTTGGAGGAAGCGCGGCTGGTGTTGGCCCAGGTCGACAAAGCGGCGGACGTCGCCCGACGTGCGCAACTCGGTGAATTGGGCGAGTTGAAGATTGGTTTCACCTCGTCGGCGCCGTTCAACTCGACTATTCCGCAGGCGATCTTTTCCTTTCGCCAGCGTTTTCCGGCGGTGCACCTCAATCTGCGGGAGATGAGCAGCACGCAAGTCGCCGAGGGTTTGGTGGATGAGTCGATAGAGGTCGGCATTATGCGCCCGCTGGGTTTGCCGGATTCGCTGAGCGTAGTCGAGTTGATGCGCGAACCGCTGGTGGCGGTGCTCAGTGCCAAGCATCCGTTGGTCCAAGGCAGCGAGGAAGGCCTGTTCCTCTCGGCACTGGCGCTGGAACCCTTCGTGTTCTTCCCGCGCAGCTATGGCAGCGGTCTCTACGCACAACTGCTCAGCCTGGCCCGCGATGCCGGGTTCAGCCCACACTTCGCCCAAGAGGCCGGCGAGGCGATGACCATTATCGGACTGGTCGCGGCGGGGTTGGGCGTCTCGGTATTGCCTGCGTCCTACCAGCGGATGCGCATCGACGGCGTGGTCTACCGGCCGCTGCTGGATCCTGAAGCGGTTTCAGCGGTGTGGCTGGTGCAGCGCAAGGATCAGAAATCGCCGATGGCCAAGGCGTTTGTCGACCTGCTCACGCGCAAGGTCCAGCCTTCAATTGGGTGATGGCTGCGGGCCTTTTCGCGAAGGCCTACGCACCAGCGCCACCTGTTTTATGGCAACCGCACCAGATCCCCCTTCAACGCTACCCGCGTGACAAAAATCCCCGCCCGGCACTCGTAGGTATTCAAATCCTTGCGCACATGCTGGTCGTAATAGCTGACGATATTGACCACCGCATTCGCCCCGACCCGTTTGGCATCGGCCTGCAGCTTGATCAGATTCGACTGCAACACCCACTCGCAGGAATCGTGATCACTCTTGTTGAATCCGTTGGTCTTCAAATCACTGACTACTCCGCTGCGCAACAACTGCTGAGTCCCCTGCGGCCCATTGCCGAGCAGATAGAACTTCACGCTGCCATCCAGCCGTCCGGCGCGAACCGCGTCCGACAGCACGGTTTCGAAGGGCATGTACATCAGATTGGTGGCGTGGCTGGCGCTGGGCAGTAGCGCGAAAAGCGCAGCGGCGATCAGGGCTTTCATTTGCATGGTCATCTCCTTGACGGTGAAAGAGAACCGCGAGTGCTCGACAAATTGGACTCGCCATTCCGGCAGGCTGTTTGGGGCTACCTGCTTGAGCAAGTGTAGTTGGCTGGCAGGCAATGTTGTTTAGGCGTTCAAGGAAATACGAGCAGCCTTATGGAAAGGAGGCGCGCAGGTGAGCGCTACCAAAAAGCTAAAACAGTGTGGTGTAAAGCCGAAGCAGGAAGCGGGAGCGTCGCGATCTAATAAAGGAGAGCGATATGTTGTCAGTATGGGGTTAATGTTGTCACAGGTCAGGTATTCGCTCGGGTTTTACTTTGGTTAAGTTTGAGGCTGAATAATAACTTCTGCGAGGAATTCACGTCTGAAGTCACCGGTATTCCATTACAGAGATAAACCGGTGACTTTTTGCATGCGAGATCAGTAACCGGGCTCTTTATAGGCAGGAGGAGCTGCCTCAATAATTATCTTGCAATACATTGTTTTTCCTTTTAAAGTTTCTTTAACTTTGTTTTCGTATTTGCCACCCTCGTAGAAATTTATTTCATTGTGAAGGTTATCAACGAAATCATTGAGGGACATTGTGGTTGATGATCCCTCGGCAATTACGTTTATCGTCAGAAACGCACTAACTTCTTCAGTGTACTCAACTTTTTCGGTCCAGGTTTTTTCAGCGCTTTTAGCATCTTCGGTTGCAGCGGACATCATGTCTAAAAGTTTTTCTTCAAGTTCGTCTCTTGAGTTTATCCATTGATAGTCAGACATTGTTTGTTTCCTTTTGATAGTTGTTGGTTTTTAAATGCCACAAGTAAAAAAACGCCTTTTTTAAGGTTTTTTTTGCTTAATCAATTTATAAGGATTTACTTTTCGTGCCACCTGTCATAAGTGACAGGTTAATAGAGAGTTTTGGAATGGATGGCCCTAGGTTCAGAACTTTTTGTTCTACGTCAATTGGTTGTGAAATGGCTCCCGGTAAAACAAAAGGGCGCCAATTCAGACTGTGTGAAAACACACTGATGGTGGTTTCAAGCAAACGCCCCGACTTGTTCGGGGCGTTTGCTTTTGTGCGGACGGCAGACGAAAAAGGGCGTTTCAGCCCATCAACGCCATCAACTGACGTGCGCCGAGCACGTTAATCGCTCTTTTCAGGTTATAGGCGTTCACCGCCAAGGCCATTTCGGCTCTCGCCCCCTCGAGCTGTCGCAGCAAAAAGCGAGCGTTGCCAAACAACCACTGTTTTAGGTTGCCGAAGGGATGCTCCACAATGGATCTTCGGCTGACCATCATTTCGGGGTGTGCCTGCATTCGCCGCTCCATGCGTTCGAACGCCTCTTCGTGAGCATGGCGTGAGACATATCGGCGCCGGGCCTCAGTACATTGCGCTTTCAGCGGACAAGCGGTGCAGTCGCTGATCGCCGCCTGGTAGATACGATCGCCCTTACTGGTTTGCTTGAGTGTCAGCCATTTTCCGGCGGGACATTGATATCGATCCTGCGACGCATCGTAGGTAAACACTGTTCGGTCAAAGAACTCCTTTTCCTTGCCGCTGGAGTTGCCTGACCGATTGGGTGGTACATAAACCGTGATGCTCTCATCCTCGCAGGCCTGGAACTGCTTGCCATTCGAGTAGCCTGCATCGGCAGCCACCGTCAACTCATCTTGCTGCAAGTGTTCCTTGGCGGCCTTGGCCATAGGCTCAAGTTGCTTGCGATCATCACTGTCCTGCGTGACTTCATGATGCAGGATCAGGCAATGCTCAGCGTCCACGGCGGTTTGCACGTTGTACGCGACCCGCGGCCCTTTATGCGTTCGCATCATTCGGGCATCGCTTTCGTGGGTATTGAATTGCTCAAGCTCCATTGATTCCATCAGGGCCTGGCACGTCAGGTTATTGGAGTGCCTGACTTCCAGTTGCGCCAAAGCCGTCTTGACCGCACTGCGATCAACCAGCTCATTGGCTTCTGTTTTAGCCGCCTCATCCAGCTCAGCCAGATATTGGGCAATGCGTTTATCCAGCGCCTGCTCCTGGTGCTTGAGCCGCTTCAAACTCATATGACGCCGCGAGGAAGCAAGCGCCTGAAACTTGCTGCCATCAATGGCCACCAGCTCACCGGCTATCAGGCCGGCGGTTCGGCAGAACTGGACGAAGGCCCGGCACGTCGCCACAAAGGCCGGTTTGTTGTTTTTGCGAAAGTCGGCGATGGTCTTGAAGTCGGGTTTAAGCCGGTTGATCAACCACATCACTTCGATGTTGCGCTGACACTCGACCTCAAGTCGGCGTGAGGAGCGAATCCGTTGGAAATAGCCGTAGAGATAGAGTTTTAGCTGATCGGCAGGATCATAAGAGGGGCGCCCGGTGCCTTTGGGCAACGCTTTGTCAAAGCCCAGTTGCACCAGATCCAGCTTGGCGACGTAGAGGTCGATCACACGAACGAGGTGATCCTCGGGGATCAGTTCCTCCAGCGAGGCCGGGAACACGCTGGTCTGGCTGCGGGACTCTCCTTGGATGTAGGCCATAACGAAAAATGCTCCGTATCTTTCGATACGGAGCATTTTCTTTGAGTGCCGCACAGATTGCTAGGTTTTCACACAGTCTGAATTGGCGCCCTTTGTCGTTTCTGCAATCCCATCAATCCACGTGCGCCAAATCTCCGCGCAACGCCACGCTCGACACCACCAGCCCGGCACGGCACTGGAATTTTTCGGTGTCTTTGTACAGGTCGCGCTGGTCGACGCTGGCGATGTTGATCACGGCGTTGGCGTCAGCTTTTTTCGCGGCGTTCTGCAGGGTCGCCAGCGCCGATTGCAGGGCCCAGAAGCAGGCGTCTTCGTCGGACTTGTTCGAGCCGTTGGTCTTGCGACTGCTGCTCACGGTGTCGAGTTTGCGCACTTGCTTGGGCAGCGTTTCGCCAGCCAGGTAGAACTTCACGCTGCCGTCGAGCAGGCCGGCGTCGGTGGCGCGTTTGACGCCTTCACGGAAGCTCAGGTAAGTCGGCTCGTCAGCGCCTTGTTTGATGATGCCGAGGTTGTTGACGGCTTCGATGTCCGGGTTGATCGACAGCTCTTTGAGCACGTTGTCGCGCAGGCGGTTGACCCAGCGGTTGTAGTTGCCGTGGATCTTGCCGTCCTTGGCATCGAGGCCGTAGCTGCTGCGGTAGTCGATTTCGAACGAAGTCGGGGTGAACGGAATGTCGACTTCGGCGTGATGACGACCGCGTACGGTGATCGCCGCTTTGATCATGCCCGGACGCACCGATTGCACGACCCACTGGCGGTCGTTCAGCGCAGTGACGATGGCGCGGCTCATCTGTTGCTGGGTGAAACCGAGGTTGGGCGAGAACTCTTCCTTGGCGTTGTAAACCGGTTTGCTGGTGCAACCGCCGAGCACAAAGGCCAGGGCCAGCAGGGCGGCGATGCGGTGAAACTGAGTCATTCCCTTCACTCCAAACGTGTTGCGGTCAGTGCCAGCGGCGGAAAATCAACGAGGTGTTGACACCACCAAAAGCGAAATTGTTGTTCATCACGTAGTCGTGATGCATCGGGCGGAATTCGCCGCGCAGGTAATCGAGTTTGCCGCAGTGCGGATCGACCTCGTCGAGGTTGAACGTGTGCACGTACAGATCGCGATTCATCATCTCGATGCTGAACCACGACTCCAGCGCGCCGCAGGCGCCGAGCGTGTGGCCGAGGAAACTCTTCTGCGAGCTGATCGGCATGCGTTCGCCGAACAAGCTGCTGGTCGCCAGTGTTTCGGCAATGTCGCCCTGTTCTGTAGCGGTGCCGTGGCCATTTACATAACCGATGGCCTGCGGCGTCAGGCCGGCGTCTTCCAGCGCCAATTCCATGGCACGGCGCATGGTCACTTGTTCCGGGCGTGTGGTGTGCTGGCCGTCGGCGTTGCTGCCGAAACCGACGATTTCGGCATGGATATGCGCGCCGCGCGCCAGAGCATGTTCCAGCTCTTCAAGGACCAGCATGCCGCCGCCTTCACCTATCACCAGACCATCGCGGCCCTTGTCGTAGGGGCGAGGGCTGGTTTGTGGCGCATCGTTTTTCAGGCTGGTGGCGTAGAGCGCGTCGAAGACCATGGCTTCGGTCGGGCAGAGTTCTTCGGCACCGCCAGCGAGCATCAGCGGCAAGCGGCCGAACTTGATCGCCTCGTAGGCATAACCGATGCCCTGACTGCCGCTGGTGCAGGCGCTGGATGTCGGGATCAGGCGCCCGGTGAGGCCGAAGAAGATGCTGATATTGGCGGCGGTGGTGTGCGGCATCATGCGCACGTAGGAGTTGGCGTTGAGGCCCTCGGCCACCGAGTTGAGGAGCATGTTGCCGAACGCCTTGATCTCGTCGGTGCTGCCGGTGGACGAGCCGCAAGCCACGCCCATGCGCCCGTCCCTGATCGATGCGTCGCCGAGCAAACCGGCATCGGCGAGGGCTTGTTCCGCTGCACCGACAGCCAGAC
Organism: Pseudomonas sp. RA_15y_Pfl2_54; assembly: GCF_963971015.1. Classification (NCBI taxonomy): domain Bacteria; kingdom Pseudomonadati; phylum Pseudomonadota; class Gammaproteobacteria; order Pseudomonadales; family Pseudomonadaceae; genus Pseudomonas; species Pseudomonas sp. RA_15y_Pfl2_54. The sequence goes on along the minus strand of NZ_CAXAPN010000006.1, from coordinate 118,315 downwards.
GCGACACCCGGCCCATGCTGCGCAGTTGCTTGCGGGTCCAGTGCGCCGGGACGACAAAATCATCGATAGGCCCGGCCAGACGCGTGTTGAGTTCGCTGAAGCGATCCCACTCGTCCATCCGCCGAATACCGCTGCGGTTGGCCGCGAAGTTGCCGGCGATGGTGTCCCAGTCGCTGCCCAGCGAGGTGATGCCGGCCATGCCGGTGACGACGACGCGCTTCATCAGCACAAGCCTCCGTTGACCGCCAGGACCTGGCGGGTGATGTACGAGGCTTCCGCCGACATCAGGAAATTCACCGCACCGGCCACCTCTTCAGGGGTGCCCATGCGTTGCGCGGGGATCATTTTCATCAGTTCTTCCACCGGCACGTTTTCGTCGAGCATCGCCGTGTCGATCAGGCCCGGCGCGACGCAGTTAACGGTGATTTTGCGCTTGCCCAGTTCAATCGCCAACGCTTTCGCCGCACCGATCACGCCAGCCTTGGAGGCGCTGTAGTTGACCTGGCCACGGTTGCCGATCAAGCCCGACACTGACGTGATGCAAACAATGCGACCAGCGGCTCGGCGGCGGATCATCGGCATCATCACCGGGTGCAGGACGTTATAGAAACCGTCGAGGTTGGTGCGCAGTACCACGTCCCAATCGTCGTCGCTCAGCGCGGGGAAAGCGCCGTCGCGAGTCAGGCCGGCGTTGAGCACGACGCCGTAATACGCGCCATGGGTTTCGACATCGGCTTCAAGAATGCTTTTGCAGGCTTCGCGATCGGCTACATCGAATTGCAGGATGCGCGCGTGGCGGCCCAGCGCTTCGATTTCAGCCTGTACCGCTTGCGCCTCGGCAACGCCGCTGCGGCAATGCAGGACGATGTCGTGCCCGGCTTGCGCCAGGCGCAACGCAATGGCGCGGCCGATGCCACGGCTGGAGCCGGTGACCAGTACGGATTCAGTCATCGTTCGACGCCTTTTTCTGTTCAAGATAATCAGCCGCCGCAGGTGGGCGGAATACATTCAGCCGGGCGCTGGCGTGGATGCCGTCAGCGTTGATATGGCATTCGAACACGCCCATGCCGTTGTCGTCTTCCAGCGAGCGGATGCCGTGAACGGTCAACTCGCTGCCAGCGGCGAACGCGGCGACGTTGCACTCGAACTTGCGCGTGCCGAGCAGGAAGCCCAGTTCCACCGGATTGCCTTTCAATCGTGCATGGCAACCGGCGAAGGCAGCGACGCTTTGCGCCATCAGTTCGATGCCCACCCACGCGGGCAGGCTACCGTCGGGCAGGCTGAACAGGCTGTCAGGTTTGACCGTGAGCCGGGTGTAAATCTGCTCTTCATCGAAGCTGATGATTTGGTCGATCAGGATCATGTCGCCGGCGTGCGGCAGTAATTCGGCGAGCGGCCAGTCGGTCATGGGGCGTCTCCGATAATCAGGCTGACGTTGTTGCCCCCGAAGGCAAACGAGTTGCTCATCAGGTAGCGCGGTGCAATGGACGTCAGGCGTGCGTTCGCAGTCACCCATTTGAGCGGCGGCAGCGCGGGATCGGCCTGGCCATCCCAGACGTGCGGTGGTAGTGCGTGCTGGTGATTGTCGGCACTCAGGCTCAGCCAGCAGAAAGCGGCTTCCAGCGCACCGGCCGCACCAAGGGTGTGACCGGTCATCGGTTTGGTCGATGAGCACGCCACGCCGTCGGGAAACAGCGTGGCGACGGCCAGGCTTTCCATGGCGTCGTTGTGTTGGGTCGCGGTGCCGTGCAGGTTCAGATAGTTGATCTGCGCGGCTTGCAGGTGGGCGCGACTCAAGGCTTTGTGCATCGCTTGCAGTGCACCGCGGCCGCTCGGTTCCGGGGCGGAAATGTGATGCGCGTCAGAGCTGGCACCCGCCCCGAGCAAGGCGATGGCCGGGCCGTCGCCCCGTTGCTTGCTCATGACGAACAGCACCGCTGCTTCACCGATGTTGATGCCGTTGCGGTTGGCCGAGAACGGATTGCAGCGCTCGTCGGACATGGCTTCCAGCGACGAGAAACCGTTGAGGGTCAGTTTGCACAGGCTGTCGACACCGCCGCACAGCACCGCGTCGCACAGGCCCAGATCAAGCAGGCGCTGTGCGCTCATCAAGGCGCGGGCGCTGGAGGTGCAGGCGGTCGAAATCACATAAGCCGGGCCGCTCAATTGCAGCCAGTCGGCGAGGAAGTTGGCCGGGGCGCCGAGTTCCTGTTGCCGATAGTCATACTCGACCGGGAACTGCTGCTCGCGAATGAAGTGCGCCAGGCCACGACTGGCCTCGTCGATGCCCGAGGTGCTGGTGCCGAGCACCACGCCGATGCGCTCGCGGCCAAAGGTCTGGATCGCCTGATCGATGTCTTCGCGGATCTGCAGCGCGGCTTCCAGCAACAGTTGATTGTTGCGGCTGCTCTGGTCATGAAGCGCTGCGGGAATCGGCGCCAGTTCACCGTGTACCGCCGCTACCGGCAACACACGCTCGGGCACCCAGCCGGATTCACTGCACATGCCCGAGCAATCGCCGGCAAACAGCTTGCGGGCCACTTCTTGCTTGTCGCGACCCAGGGCGCAGATCACGCCTAGGGCATTCAGGTAGGCAGTCATGGCGTCGGTTCACCGAGTGGAGACACGCGATAGTGCGGGCCTTGAGGCAGGTTCACATCGAAGCTCAACGGTTGTGAATAACGAATGTTCCAGCGCGGCGCCAGGGAACGTTGCCCGTCGTGCTGCAGCGCGGCGGGGTAATTGCGTAGCAGTTCGCCGGACGGGGTCAGGGCAAACAACAGCGCGGCGAACAGCTCCCGGGCCTGCGGGTTGGGCGGCAGCAGACCATCGGGCTGCCAATGACCGTCGATCAATTGCTGGCGCGCCTGAGGAATGCCCAGCGGGTCCATCATCGACCAGCGAATGCCGGGGCCCTCGCGCTGGATCACCAAGAGCCAGTCCTGACGCTGATCGCCCTGGAGTTGCTCGATGTGCAATTGCAGGGGCAGTGGCAAAGCAGGGTTGCCCGCCGGCAGTGGCGCCTGGCTGGCGCAACCACTCAACAGGGCCGTTACCAACAATACCAGCCACACCACAACCCCTGTGGGAGCGGGCTTGCTCGCGAAGGCGTCGGCACATCCGGCATCAATGCAAGCTGATCCACCGCTTTCGCGAGCAAGCCCGCTCCCACAGGTCAGGTGTTGCATCAGCAAGCCCCTGCTAATGGTTTTCGGGCGACAACGTTCACCAACGTTTCCTCCCGCTGGCCAAACGGCTTGGGCTTGCGCAATCCAAACCGTTCCAGCAAGCCAAAATCTTTCGAGCGGCTCCACCACAAATACGGGTACGAAACATTGCGCTCGCCAAACTCGAAACCTTGTTCACGAATCATCTGCAGATACTGCGCTGCACTCTTCTGCACATGCATCGGATGGCGGAACAGCCAACGAATCACCCACGTATCAATGTAGGCCTCGGTTGACTCGGCGAACAGCAGATAGCCACCCGGTTTGAGCACGCGATAGAACTCGGCCAGGGCTTTTTCCTGTTCGACCAGGTGATGGAACGTCTGGTGACAGAACAGCAGATCAACGCTGGCATCCGGCACGTTGAGGGTTGCGCAATCACTGCCGATCAACTCGACGTCCAAACCCTGCCGCGCCGCTTCTTCACCGCTCAATTGAAGGCTGTGCGGATCGGCATCGATACCGATCAAACGTTGCGGGGCGAAGGTCTGGCTCAGGTGGCGGAACGACTTGCCCTGGCCGCAGCCGGCGTCCAGCAGCACCGGGTTCGCGGGCAGCGTTTCGCTGAACAGGCTGCGTAGATCGTTGATCGCTACACGTAACACATGGTGCTGCCAGGTGTGGCTGCGCAGGAACCAGAAACCGAAGCGGGTTTCTTCGACATAGTTGTCGCTCAGGTAACTCATGGGGCGTCCTTTGCACAAAGTTCGGAAATCATCTTCAACCGGCGGCGCGCTTCGCTGACGAACGGGTTGCGCTCATCCCAGGCGTAGCCGGCGAGGATCGAGCAGATCATCCGGCGAATCTCCGCCTGACTGTCTTCATAGAAAATCACGTCCTGAAAGGTGCCGGCGTACCAGCCCTCGACGTAGCAGCGGAAGGTGTCGACGCCACGTTTGAGCGGCTCGGCGAACTCGCGCTGCCAATCGACGGTTTCGCCTTGCAACTGACGGTGCAGCACGGCGGCGGCCATGCTCGCCGAACGCATGGCGATGGTCACGCCCGAGGAGAACACCGGGTCGAGAAATTCCGCGGCGTTGCCGAGCAACGCGAAGCCCGGCCCGTGCAGGGTTTTGACGTTGGCCGCGTAACCGCCGAGGGTTCGCGCCGGGGTGTCCCACACCGCGTTGTTCAGCACACGGGCGAGGCTTGGGGTTTCGGCGATGAAACCGCGCAGGCAGGCATCGAGATCAGCATCGCGACCCGCGAAATGTTCTGCGGCGGCGACCACGCCCACCGAGCAGCGGCCGTGGCTGAACGGGATCGTCCAGAACCAGATATCGCGATGTTGCGGGTGGGTGGTGACGAGAATTTTTTCGCGGTCGAAGGCCGGGTGGTCGATGTGATCTTCGACGTGGGTGAACACCGCTTGGCGCACCGGAAAATTCGACGGCGCTTCGAGATCGAGCAAACGTGACAGCACGCGCCCGTAACCACTGGCATCGAGCACGAAATCCGCCTCGAGGCGGTACTCACTGCCGTCTTCGCGGCGCACATCGAGCTGCGGTTTCGCCCGGTCGAAATCGACGCCGACGATGGCATCGCCATAGCGGATTTCAGCACCTTGCAGCGCCGCTTGGTCGGCCAGCAGTTTGTCGAAATCGGCGCGTTGCACCTGGAATGTCGTCGGTTTGCCGTCGGTGAAGGTGTCGCTGAAATCGAACGCGCTGTAGCGCTCGCCCCAGGCAAACGCCGCGCCGGTCTTGCGCTGGAAGCCAGCGGCGTTGACGGCGTCGAGCATGCCAGCCTCTTCGACGAAATCCAGGCAATGACTGAGCAGGCTTTCACCGATGGAAAAGCGTGGGAAGTGCTGGCGCTCGATCACCAGCACATCGTGGCCCTTGCGCTTGAGCAGCGCGGCGGCGATGGCGCCGGAGGGGCCAGCGCCGATGATGACGACCTGGCGACGCTGCGTTTCAATGATGGGCATGTGAACTCTCGGGCGCGATGGCGGTGGTATTCAGGGGCGTGTGGACATGACGCCCGGCCCAAGGGGCAAGAATGAAGCTGAAGGCCAGTCCGAGGCTCACTGACAGACCGAAGTTGCTCACCGCCGGTGTACTCGACACCGCCAGCAGACCGAACGACAGCCACGTCGTCACGGCGGCCAGCAACGTGCCGAGCAGGCTGACCGCCGCGCCGCCAACCTGCTCACGCATGAGGATCGCGTAATCGACGCTGATGGCCGTGACCAGCAACAAGCCGAACAGACTGAACAGGGTCAGCGGCTGGCCGAGCCAGCCAAGGCTGGCCAGGCTGCACAGCGCCGCGAGCAATGGCAGGGCCACGATGCGCAATGCGCCGCCTAAACCGAACGGCACGATCAGCACCAGCACGATCAACACGCAGGAGGCGAGTTTCAGTTCGGCGGCGCTGATCTGGGTCGCGGCGAAAACATCATTGAGCTTGCCGAGACGATCCACCAGGACAACGCCCGGCAGGTCTTGCGTCTGCACCCGCAACAGCGCCGGGTTGTTCAGGCCTTGCAGGCTGGTCATTGCCGCAACGCCGTGCTCGGTTGGGCCCAGCCACAGCGTGCGATAGGGTTCGCCAAGCGGGCCGGCCAGCGCGGCGTCGATGTCCTTGGCGGGTAGATTTTGTAGCTGTTGCAGCTCGTTTTGCAGCGCGGCGAGGGGCACGCCGAGGTCGAGCAGTGGTTGCCAGTGCTGCGCCAGTTGGCTCAACGCATCACGCACTGTCTGCTGCTGACCTGGCGGGCTGACCAGTTGATCGAGCGCCAGATAACCTTGCAGCTTGTCGAGGTTGACCAGTTGTTGCAGGCGCCCGCTCAGTGCGGCCTGACGTTCGAGCAATTGCTGCTGATTGGCGGCGCGAATCAGGAAGAACTGGCTGGTCGGTTGATAGCCGGTGATGCGTGCAATGGTCTGCGCTTCATCGGTCAGGCGTTGTGGCGTGCCGACCCATTGGCGGATGTCGTTTTTGCTTTGCAGTTGCACCAGGCCGCCGATGCAGAAGGCGATCAGCAGTGCCAACAGCACCGGTGTGCAGATGTGTTCAAGCAGTCGTTCTCGCAGATTCACCAGACGCTCGGCCAGATGCAGTGGCCATTGTGCCGGGCGCAGTTCGACATTGCGCAACAGCGCCGGCAGCAGGCACACCGCCGAGAGGTAGGCACCGAGCAATCCGGCGGCGGAGAACACGGCAATTTGCGTCAGCGCCGGGAAGGGCGTCCACGCCAGTGCCAGATAACCGATGACGCTGGTGATCAGGCTCAATGTCAGCCCGGGCAGGGTCAGACGCAAGGCCGGCCAACTGCGCCAGGGCTTGAAACTCCAGCTCTTGGACAGGTAGTGCAGCGGGTAATCCACCGCCACGCCAATCAGGCTGGAGCCCAATACCAGGGTCATCACATGCATGTGGCCGAACAGCGCCACACACGTCACCGCACCAAACAACATGCCGACCAGCACCGGCATAAATGCCAGCAACACCTGCCATCGGCGGAAGGCGAGCAATAGCAGCAACAGAATACCGAGGGTGGCACCGCCGCCGACCCAGGTCATCTCGCGAGTGGCTTGCTGTTGACCATTGGCCGCGTACAGCAGACCGCTGGCGGCCAGCAGTTGCACACCTGATTCAGCCGCTTGCTCGCGGCTGTTTTGCAGCAGGGCGGCGACTTGCAGCGGCAGGTTCATGTCGAAGGCGTTGCCGGTGGTGCGCGCGCGCAGCATGACCCAGTTCTTGCCGTCGGCATCAGCGACCAATGCACCGCTGCCGATGTCCAGTTGCACTGCGCCGTGCTTGGGCTGGCTGTTCTGGATGCGCCCGGTCAGGCCCAGCCAGTCATCCTGACTGGGGACCAGACTGAAGCCGGTAAAGGGGTCGTACAGCGCCTGCACCCGTTGCTGGATGAAGGCGTCGGGATGTTCACTCAGCAATTGCCGATCATCCGCCGAGAGCATCGCCAGCCGACCGTCCAGCAGTTGTTTGCGCAGGGCCGGCAGGTCTGCTTGCAGGTTCCACTGCACGGTTTCAAACAGTCCGCTGGCTTGCCACTGCTCGCCCAGGGTCTGGGCCATGGCCAACGCCTTCTGACGATCAGTGTGGCCGACCAGCACCAGCATTTCGCGGTTGAGCGGTTCCTGCATGCGTTGTTCGGCGCGCAATTGGAGGGCGTCCGGGTTTGTGCCCGGCACCAGTTCCATCAGGTTGGCCGACAACGGCGCACCGTCGCGCCACTGCCAACCGGCCAGTGCAATCACCGCCAGCAGCAGGATCAGAAACAGCCACGGCAGCTTGCGTTCACTCGGCAAAGTCATGTTGCTCCGCGTCGCTCAGCGGTTGGTCGGCGGTGCTGTCCTGCATGCGCAGTACGGTGCTGTCGCCCTGGGTTTCCAGCAGTTCGATGGTTTGCACCAGTGCGCCGCCGTTGATGTTGATCTGGTTGAACACTTGCTTGAGCAATAACGAGCGCGGGGTCAGGGTCAGTGTCCACTTCTGCGCATCGCCGCTCAGGGCCAGTTCGAAATCCCGTTGCAGACCACTGCTATCACCTTGCAATACAGCGAGGAACAAACGGTTCTGTTCGGCCCCGGCGCTCTTGTTCGGCAGCCATTGCCAGCCACTGGCGTCACGCCGGGCAATGCCTTTGGCGCTGATGCGGTAGTCCTGCTGCAGCGGGGTCTTCAGTCGCCAGAGCAGGCCAAGGTTTTTGGCGAGGACGAAACGGCCCTTGCTGACCAGCGGCTGAGGCAGGGCGCGCAGATGTTTTTCCTGAATGAACTGGCCGTGGATTACGTCCGGTTTGGCCAGTTGTTCGCTGAGCTGTTGCAGGTCGAAGGCGTTGGCCAACGTCGACACGGCCAGCAGCGCCAGCGCGCCGAGACTTCTAAGAAACAGGTTCATCGCAGCATCCTTTCCACGGCATCGGTGAAGACTTTCGGCGAGGCCAGTTGCATCTCGCGACTGCAGACCTCGACCGCGACCTGCACCGAGCTGGCGCGAGTCAGGCGTTCGCCGGTTTGCAGATCGGTGATCAGGTAGTTGATCTTCAGACGGTTTTCCCACTCGACCAGACTGGCGCGCACGTTCAGCTTCTGGCCGAACACCGCGCCACGCACATAGCGCAGTTGCAGGTCGATGATCGGCCAGGCGTAACCGGACTCGACCATGTGTGTGTAGTTGTGGCCGATCTTGTCCAGCAGCGCGCAACGCGCCACTTCGAGGTATTTGACGTAATGGCCGTGCCAGACCACGTGCAGGGTATCGACGTCAAAGAACGGTACGAGGATTTCCGTATCGGCGTGAAGCACTCCGGCACTACGCATGCAACCTCCAGTGTTGCGCGGCGATGCGTTGCAGGCACAGGCGCAGTTCGCCTTCCAGTGCACGGTCTTCGATGACCGGCGGGAAGTCATGGGCAAGTTCCTCGTGCATCGCGGCCAGTGCGGGTGGCAGTGGCCGAGCGTCTGCGGCCTGACCTCGCAGCCACACGCCTTGGTTCGCGGCCAGCAGCGTGGCGGCGGCAACCTGTTCGGTCAGTTCCAGCACGCGGATCGCGTCGCGGGCAGCGATGGTGCCCATGCTCACCTTGTCCTGGTTGTGGCACTCGGTGGAGCGCGAGAAGACGCTGGCCGGCATGGTGTTTTTCAACGCTTCGGCGGTCCAGGCGCTGGTGCCGATCTGCACAGCCTTGAAGCCATGGTTGAGCATCGCCCGATCAGCCGGAGCGCCGGACAGGTTGCTCGGCAAACCGTGGTTGTAACGCTCGTCCACCAGCAACGCCAGTTGACGGTCGAGCAGGTCGGCCACGTTGGCCACGAGGTTTTTCAGGCTGTCCATGGCGAACGCAATGTGCCCGCCGTAGAAGTGCCCACCGTGCAAGACACGTTCGGCTTCGGCGTCGATGATCGGGTTGTCGTTGGCGCTGTTGAGTTCGGTCTCGATGAACGAACGCAGCCAGTTCAGGCTGTCGGCCAGTACGCCGAGCACGTGCGGGGCGCAGCGCAGCGAATAGCGATCCTGCAAGCGATGCAGCGGCGCAGTCGGCGCGTCGATGGCCAGATCCTTGCGCAGCCACGCGGCGACCTGCATTTGCCCCGGATGCGGCTTGGCGGCGAACAGGCGTTCGTCGAAGTGTTCCGGATTGCCTTGCAGCGCCACCACGTTGAGCGCGGTGATGCGCGTGGCCAGTTGCAGCAGGTAATCGGCGCGGGCGTAGGCCAGGCAGGCGAGGCCTGTCATCACAGCGGTGCCGTTCATCAATGCCAGCGCTTCTTTGGGGCGCAACACCAGCGGCGTCCAGCCGAGTTCGCGATGCACATCGGCAGCCTGACGGCGCTCGCCACGAAACATCACTTCGCGCTCGCCGGACAGCGTTGCCGCGACGTAGGACAGCGGCGTCAGGTCGCCGCTGGCGCCGACGGAACCCTCTTCGGGGATCAGCGGCAGGATGTCGTATTCGAGGAAGGCGTGCAGACGCTCCAGCAGTTCAATCCGCACCCCGGAAACACCGTGGCACAGCGACTGCAAACGCGCCGCCAGCACTGCGCGGGTGGCCTGGGCGTCGAGCAGTTTGCCGAGGCCGCAACCGTGGAAGGTGTAGAGATGACGCGGCAACGCTTCGACGTGATGCAGCGGCACCGCGACCACGCAGGAATCGCCGTAACCGGTGGTTACGCCGTAGATCACGCCTTCCTTGTCCAGCAGCGAATCGAGGAACCGTGCGCCTTTGGCGATGCGTTCACGGTAAACCGCGTCGCTCTGCAACTGCACGGGCGCCTGACGGTTGGCCAGGGCCAGCACGTCTTCGATGCGCAAAGGGCGTTCGCCGAAGGTTACCGGCTCATGGGTTGGCGTCGTCATCGGTCTTCCAGAAAGGGTAAAAGTTGAACCATTGTTGCGGCGCTTCGAGGCAATAGTGACTCAGGCGCTGCGCATAGCGGGTCGCCCATTGATGAATGACCTGCTCGCGCTCGCTGCGCTTCCACACTACGGCGTCGGCGAACGGTTCGAGGGTCAGGCGGTAGTGGCCGTCGGGTTGCTTGAGGCACATCAGCAGGTTGACCGGGCATTTGAGCAGACCGGCCAGCAGCCATGGCCCCTGCGGGAACGGCGCCGGGTGGCCAAGGAAATCGACGGTCACGCTGCGCCCACCGTGCAAAGGCACGCGGTCGCCGGCAATCGCCAGCCACTCGCCACGCTCCAGGCGTTCGTGCAGTTGCAGCATGATCACCGGGTCGAGTTCGCTGACCTGAATCAGGCGCAGATTGGTCGCCCCGGCCTCGCCGAGCAAACGGTTGAACTGCTCGGCGTGCTTGGTGTGTACCAGCACATTCATGGTGACTTTTTCGCCGATCTCCGCCAGTGCGCGGCACACTTCGAGATTGCCCAGGTGCGCGCCGACCAGCAGTTGCCCGCGACTGCCGCGCAACTGATTGCGCAGCAGCGCCGGGTCGATGATTTCGATCTGCTCGATTTTGAGTTTGCCGTTCCACACGTCGAGCTTGTCGAGCATCGAATCGGCGAAGGCCATGAACTGGCCGAACACCCGCCAATGGTTCGGCTGCAAGTCTTCGCGCTGGCTCCAGTCGGCCAGGCGTTGCTGGTATTGCCAGGCACTGCGCCGCGCGACTCGCCCAAACAGGAAAAAGTACAGGACGATGCCGTACAGCAATGGGCTCAGCAGCCGACGTCCAAGGACTTTGGCGGCGAGCGCGGTGAATTTCATCAACAGGAAACTGCCGCGTTCCTCGCGGTCGGCCCAGTGTTTTTTGTCGGTCTCGGTATTCATGCGCGCCACCGCCGCCAGAGGATCAGCGGAAAGCGCAGCAACATGCCGAAGAACAACCGGGTGTGCATGCTGGAAATCAGTGCGTTGTCGTGGAACAGACGGAAGTGCGAGACGCCATCCAACGGGTAATGCACGCTGGTTTGCAGCCAGCGCATCGGCTGATTGCGCCACGACAGGCGCACCAGAATGTCCGAGTCGAAATCCATGCGTTTGCCGACTTTCGCCGAGTTGATCAACGCCAGCGTCGAGGCCAGCGGGTACACCCGAAAACCGCACATCGAATCGCGGATCTGCAGCGACAGCGTGTTGATCCACACCATCACGTGGGTCAGGTAACGGGCATACAAACGGCCCTTGGGCACGCTCTCATCGAACAGCGGATAGCCGCAGATCATCGCGTGTGGATGCGCTCGGGATTCTTCGACGAAACGAGCGACGTCGTGCAAGTCATGCTGACCGTCGGCATCGACCTGCAGTGCATGGCTGAAACCCAGTCTTGCGGCTTCGCGCAGGCCGGTCATCACCGCGCCGCCCTTGCCCTGATTGGCGGTCAGGCGCACCAGAAAAACGTTGTCGCGTTCGGCCAGCCCCTCAAGTACGCGCGCGCAGGATTGCGTGCTGGCGTCGTCCACCAGAATGCACGGCAGGCCTTGGGCGAGCAGGGCGTCGACCACGGTGGTGATCGCGGTTTCGTGGTTGTAGACCGGGATCACAGCGCAAGGGTTATGCATGAGCGGTCTCCAGCAAGATCCGGCCGCTGGAGCAGGTGGCGGTGTCGTTGCGATAGGCGAAATACAGCTTGTTGCGTTCGGGATCGAAGCGCAGGTGCAGTTGAATTTCATCGCCAGGGCGCACCAGTTGCTGAAACTTCAACACTTCCATGCCGGCAAACGTACCGCGCAGGTTCAGCCGTTGGCGGCCGAGGTTCAGCGCCCATTCCACTTGCACCACGCCCGGCAACACCGGGGCTTTGGGGAAGTGGCCGCTGAAATAGGCCAGGTCCGGTGGAACACTGAGTTGCAGGCTCCATTCACCGTCGGTTTCAAGCTGATCCAGCACATCGGGGGCTTTCGGCCGGGGCGCCAGCAGTAGCGCTTCGACATCGGCCTGCGGCAGCTTGCCTTGGCTGTTCAGCGGTAATTGACGCAGCAGACGCCAGCGACGCGGCAGCGCGAGGGCTTCGCAATGCTCGCTGAGGTGCTTGCGCAGGGCTTCGGTGAGGCTGCGGCGGCCATGTTCACGCAGGGCAAACAGGCCCGACTCGCTGAGCACCAGCAAGGCGCCCAACGACGCACGGTTTTCCTGCACCACACCCAGACGCGCTTCCGCGACCCAATCATGGGCGATCAGGGCGTGCTCGAGCATTGGCAGCGAGATGCGTTTTTCTTCCAGTTTGACGATCCGGTCCAGTCGCCCGAGCAGTTCGAAACGACCATCGGCGCCGATGCGCGCAGCGTCGGCGGTGTGTTCGACATGCCCGGCGGGCAGATAGGGTGAGGCAATCAGCAGTGCGCCGTCGTTGTCCTGAGTCAGTTCGACGTCGGCGAAGGGTTGCCACAGCGTTGCGCCCTGACGCCAGGCGATGCCACCGGTTTCGGAGCTGCCGAGGATTTCCGTCGGCCACTGTTGCAGGCGTTGATGCAGGCTCTGTGCAGCTTCTGCCGGCAGCGCGCCACCGGAGGAAAATACCCGGCGCACTGCGCTCAGGGCCGGCCAGTCGAGGTTGTCACCCATGCGCTTGAGCAGCGCCGGGCTGGCGACCCAGGCAAAGGTCGAGTGCTCGCGGCTGGCGCGTTGCAAATCTTCGGAGAAGGCCAGTTGCTTGCGCACGAACGTTCGACCGGCGCACAGCGGCCAGAGCACACGGAACAGCAAACCGTAGATGTGCTGAGTCGCGACACTGCCGATGATGCAGGCTTCACCGAGATCCGCCCCCCAGAGCTGCTCCAGCGCGTGGACTTCATTGGCCAGTTGGCGCAGGGATTTGTCGATGCGCTTGGGCTCGCCGCTGGAACCGGAAGTACACAGGCTCAAGCGGCACTCATCCAGATCCAGTTCCGCGCCGGGCAATGGCGGCTGATCGAAGTCCCCTAAATGGCTGTCACCGCTTTGATCGGTCAGCCACAGGTCGACTTCATCTGACCAGCGCTGACGGGTCTGCGCTTGCAGATCCGAGGGCAGCAACACTTGGACACCTGCGCGCCAGGCGCCTAACAGGGCGATGGCCAGATCGGCGGCGTCTTCCAGATGCACGGCCAAGCGCCGTACACCCTGAGCTTGCAGGCCGGCGGCAACGCGTAGCGCTTGCTCGCGCAGTTGCGCGTGATCGAGTGCAGGTGCGTGGCTGATCGCCCGCGTCGGCAGCGCCTTGAGCAATAACTGCTCAAGTTTTATCCAGTTCATGTACGGCCTCTTACCCGTTGTCGTATCAGCCATTCAATGGCAAACATCAGGCCGATCAATCCGTAGGAAATCAGGCCGGTGTACAACATCCACCAATTCAGCGGCGCCCACAGGGTGAGGAGGGCGGCGCACAAACCGTTGCAGAAGAAAAAGATGCTCCACGCTACGGTGACCTTGCGGGTGTAGCGAATCGCGTTGGCGGGCAACTGCGGTTCACGCAGCCGCGCCAGCCGTTCGACCATCGGTGGGCCGAATTTCAGGCTCAGGCTGAACAGCACCAGCATGAAACCGCTGATCAGCACGGGGTACCAGCGCAGCAGCATTGGGCTGTCGAACACCGCCAGCAGCAGGCAGAACACGATGGCCACGCTGGCCATCCACAGGCTGCCTGGCTTGCGCTCGCCGGTCAGAGCCCGCGCCAGCCACAGGCTGCCCAGCAGCAGTCCGAACTGCCACGGGGCGAAGTGCTCCATGCCGAAATACACCGCAAAGGGGTACAGCAGGCCGGCCAGTAACAGGCCGAGGCCGATCAATCGGCTCATGCGGCCGGTTGAACCAGACGGTAGACCGCCTCGACCACGTCACCCACGGTACGCACCGATTTGAACTCTTCAGCGGCGATTTTCTTGCCGGTCTGGCGTTTGATGTGATCGATCAGATCGACCGCATCGATGCTGTCGATTTCCAGATCCTGATACAGGTTGGAGTCCAGGCTCACACGGGCCGGGTCCAGTTCGAACAGCTCGACCAGGGCATCGCGCAGGGTGTTGAAAATGTCATCACGAGTTTGCATGGTCCGGTCTCAAGCTGCCTGTTTTGCCGTGACGAATGCCGCAAGGCTCGCCACGTTGGAGAAATGGTTACGGGTGTCTTTGGCATCAGCATCGATCTTGATGCCGTATTTTTTCTGGATCGCCAGGCCCAGTTCCAGTGCGTCGACGGAGTCCAGGCCCAGGCCTTCGCCGAACAGTGTCTGATCGTCGTCAATGTCTTCAACGCTGATGTCTTCGAGGCCGAGGGCGTCGATGATCAGCTCTTTAATGTCCCGATGCAGATCGCTCATCTTGGGCGAGCTCCTTAATAAAGTAAGAGTGCAAATAATCGTTGAGCTTGCGTGAGGCCTGCGGTGCAGGCCCTTGCGCTGCGAATGTCTGTGGGTCTATATCGGCGCCGACACGAAAACTGAAGTGCACACGGCGACTGGGGATCCGATACCAGGGTTCGGCTTTGGTCAAAGTGGTCGGGCTGACGGTGATGATCACCGGCGTTAGGATCTTCGCACCCCGCAGGGCAATGGCTGCGGCGCCCCGATGAAAGGCGGGTGCCTGTCCCGGTTGAGTGCGCGTGCCTTCGGGGAAAATGATCAGGGTCTGGCCGTTTTGCAGAGACTCGGCGGCGGCATCGAGCATGTCCATGCTGCCGTCGTTGCTGATGTATTCGGTGCTGCGCAGCGGACCCCGGGTGAAGGGGTTTTCCCACAGGCTTTTCTTCACCACGCAATTGGCTTGACGCACGAGGCCGATGAGAAACACCACATCGATCAGCGACGGGTGGTTGGCGATGATCATTTGCCCCGGTCGGCCCAAACGTTCGGCACCTTGAATGTCGTAGGTCAGCACGCCGGAGCGGGTCATGAACCGTACGAAAAACCAGAACAGCCGACTGACGGTCTGCCTCGCACGCTGGCGGTGGGCCAAGGCATCGCCGGGCAGGCAGGCGAGCAGCGGAAACACCAGTACGCGCAGGCACAGTCCACCGAGACCGAACAGCGCGAAACTGGCGGCGGTGGCGAGCAGGCGCCAGTAATAGGCGTCACGTTTTTTCTCGGTCATGGGTTGCGTTGCCAGGTCCATAGACGATTTTTCCAGGCATGCTGGCAAAGGGGTTGCTGGCCGAGCAGGGTGCGCAACAGACTCAGTGCGTGGGGCCATTGTGCTTTGGACAGTGCTTGCGAGGTGCTGTTCAGGCTCAGCCGCCAGTCGGTACCGGGGGTCAGCAACAGACCGAGTGCGTACGGAAACGGCACATCGTCGATCCACTGCCAATAGGCTTCGGGCGGCTGTTCTTCGGTGATCACCAGCAACACCGCCGGGGCGCCTTCGTTCAGCAGAGCGGCGGCTTCAAGCATGCCGTGTTCGAGGCCGTCGCCCGCAGCGGCGAGGGCCGTCATTTCGCTGGTTTCGCCACGCATGATCGACCACAGGCCGATGATCGCGTTGTGCACCGACAGGCTGAACTGGGTCGGTGACAGCGGTTCGTCTTTGGCAAGATCACTGAGAATTTCGTAGGTGCGCGGGGTTTCGCCGTGGCGGGAGACGAACACCAGTGGCAGGTGTTCCCGTCCGTCGGCCAGCGGCCAGCCAACACTGAAGGCCATTCGGGCGAGGCGACTGAGTCGGCGCCGCTGCATGGCCGGCAAGAACGATACATCGGGCGCGGCATCACTGCTCTGGAGCTCGACCGGTTGTCGGCTCCAGGCCTGCCAGGCGTCCACGCTGTCGAGCCCCGGGGCCCACGCGCGCCATTGGGCGATGTTGAAGTTGATCACGGACGCTCATCCCGCCCCTGCGGGCTTCTGTTGACGCATTTTGAGTCGCCAAAGCCGCGGCGCAGATGAACCGACTGCGCTGGAGGTGGCGTGGCGCTTGGCGCCGGGTGGCGCGCATTATCCCGGTGCAAGGAGTGTGTAGCAAATGTTGGTTACATTTTGTGCAATGAAATGTACCGAGTGGTTCGCGACAAAACTGTCACTTGGCCATTATTCACATTGAATGCAGTCTGTCTGTCGGACATGTTGGTGTTTGATGGCGGTTTTTACGCTGCCTGTCGCCGGATATTGATGTATGACCTTGTAGTCCGTGTCGGTGAAGGTAGCGAAGCACGGTCGCCCGCATCTACACTCGGTCATTCTTTGATACACGGAGGTTTTGTCATGCGGCGCGTGGTGTTCAATCAGAAAGGTGGTGTAGGCAAATCCAGCATTGCCTGCAATCTGGCGGCGGTCAGCGCCAGCGAGGGTTATCGCACGCTGTTGGTGGATCTCGATGCCCAGGCCAACTCCACTCAGTATCTGACGGGGCTCACTGGCAACGACATCCCGATGGGTATTGCCGATTTCTTCAAGCAGACCCTGTCCTCGGGGCCCTTCTCGAAAAAGAATCAGGCGGATATCTACGAAACGCCGTTCGACAACCTGCACATCATCACCGCGACCGCCGAACTCGCGGACTTGCAGCCCAAGCTCGAAGCCAAACACAAGATCAACAAACTGCGTAAGTTGCTCGATGAGCTGTCGGAAGATTACGACCGGATCTACCTCGATACGCCGCCGGCGCTGAATTTTTATGCGGTATCGGCGCTGATTGCCGCAGATCGCGTACTGATTCCCTTCGATTGCGACAGCTTCTCGCGTCAGGCCCTGTACGGCTTGCTCGCGGAAATCCAGGAGTTGAAGGAAGACCACAACGAAGGGCTGGAAGTCGAGGGCATCGTGGTCAATCAGTTCCAGGCCCGGGCGAGTCTGCCGCAGCAGATGCTTGATGAACTGATCGCAGAAGGATTGCCGGTGCTGCCGGTGTATCTGAGCAGTTCGGTGCGCATGCGCGAGTCGCATCAGGCCAGCACACCGCTGATCCACCTCGATCCGCGACACAAGCTGACCCAGCAATTTGTTGAACTGCACAACCTGCTCGAAGACGCCTGAGGTTCTGAGACACACTTAGTCCCTGGTGCGGGCGAGCTTGCTCGCGAAAGGGCCGTCACATTCAATACTTTAGTTGACGGATCCGACGCCTTCGCGAGCAAACCCGCTCCCACATGGGGTGTTGGGGTGTGTCAGATCCCTTGGCTGCGCAGCCAGCTCATCAACTGCGGCAGCGCAAACGCGCCACTCTGACGCGCCACTTCCCGGCCGTTCCTGAACAGAATCAGACTCGGAATCGAGCGAATCCCCAACTGCGCCGACAACTGCTGATTCGCCTCGCTATCAAGCTTGGCCAACCGGCACTTGCCCGCCAACTGCGCCGCCGCCTGCTCGAACACCGGCGCAAACGACTTGCACGGCCCGCACCAGTCGGCCCACACATCCACCAACAACGGCAGATCGCCCTTGATCTGGCTGGCGTAGTCGCCTTGCTTGAGTTCGAACGGTTTGCTCAACAGCACTGCGGATTTGCAGCGGCCGCACTTCGGCTGGTCGGTGAGGCGCTCGGCGGGGATGCGGTTAAGGCCGTTGCAGGAGGGGCAGGGGATCAGGAGTGGGTTGGTCATGTTCGGCTCGGAGAAGGTTTACGATGCGTACGCCTTATCTGGAGACGCACGAATCGCTTATCAAGATGGAGTCCAGCCCTTTAAGAAGAACAACTGATCTCCAAATGCTTGCCCCACTCCGGCGGCCGCTCTGCATAACTCTCCATCCCCGGCTGCTCCTCGAACGGCTTGCTCAGCACCGCATGCAAACGGCGCACCTCTGAGTAATCCCCTTGCTCAGCCGCATCGATGGCTTTCTGCGCCAGATAATTGCGCAGGATGTACAGCGGATTCACCGCGTGCATCCGCGCCCGGCGCTGTTCCTGATCACGCGTGCCTTCGCGGGCAACCCGCGCCACGTAACGCTCGCCCCAGGCATCGAAACCCTTGATATCGACGAAGTCGTCACGCAAGCGGGCGAGGGCCTGTTCCGGTGAGGTTTCACCCAAATGGCGGAAGAACAGCGTGTAATCGACGCCGCTGTTCTGCATCAGTTGCAGCAGGTTTTCCAGCAGCAATTGATCGTCATCTTCAGCGGTGGTGAAACCGAGTCGACGGCGCATCAGGTCCAGGTAATGCGCTTGAAACAGCGGCAGGTACAGGCCCAGGGTTTCGCGCAGGGCTTCGACGCTGATGAACGGCGTCAGCGCCTGAGCCAGTGCGCTGAGGTTCCACTGGCCGACGGGCACTTGATTGCTGAACGAGTAGCGGCCCTGATCGTCGGAGTGGTTGCAGATGAAGTTGGCGTCGAAATCATCAAGGAAGGCGAACGGGCCGAAGTCGAAGGTGATGCCAAGGATCGACATGTTGTCGGTGTTCATCACGCCGTGGCAGAAGCCGTAGGCCTGCCATTGGGCGATCAGTTCGGCGTTGCGCTCGACGATTTCGCGGAACATCGCCAGATACGGTTCCGGTTGTTCCAGGCATTCGGGGAAATGCATCGCCAGTACGTGCTCGCCGAGTTGCTTCTGCTGCTCGGGGCGCTTGGTGTAGTAGAAATATTCGAAGTGGCCAAAGCGGATGTGGCTCGGCGCCAGACGCAGCACCATCGCCGCGCGCTCCTGCTTTTCGCGCCAGACCGGTGTGTCGGAACCGATCACGCAGGCTGCCCGCGACGAAGGAATGTTCAATGCGTACAGCGCTTCGGAAGCGAGGAACTCACGGATCGACGAACGCAGTACCGCACGGCCATCGCCCATGCGCGAAAACGGCGTCTGCCCGGCGCCCTTGAGGTGCAGGTCCCAGTGTTCGCCCGCCGCGTTGCAGACCTCGCCCAACAGCAAACCGCGCCCATCGCCCAGTTGCGGCGTATAGCCGCCGAACTGATGCCCGGAATAGATCATCGCCCGAGGTTCAGCGTCGGCCCACAGTTTGTGGCCGCCAAACAATTGGGCGAATTCCTCGGTTTCAGCCGTTGCCGGGTCGAGGTCCAGCAATGCCATGGCCGCGGCACTGGCGACGACCAGACGCGGATTGTCGATCGGCTCAGGCAGCACGTGGGCTGAGAACGCATCGCCCAGGCGGGCGAAGCGATTGTCGAAGGTCAGTTCGTCGAGGGCTTTCAAGGGCCGGCTCCAGCAGAATGTCCGAGCATTCTGCTGGGATTAGACCGGTTAGTCGAGTTTGGCCGGCGGCGGCTCTTGCAGTGGTTTTTCCCCGCCGACACCCGGCAAGGCGGTTTTGGTTTCCGGCTCGGCCGGCACCAGCTTGTATTCCTGGCCCTGGAGATTCTTCAGGTAAATCTCCATCTGGCGGAACGAGATGTTGATGTGATGCGTCTTGAACTCGCGGTTGATGAAGCGGTTGACCTCATCGATCACCGGGTTGCGGTCACCGAGATCGCGCACATGCATGCGCAGTTCATGGTCGAGGGTGCTTTCACCGAAGTTGAGGAAGTACACGTGCGGTTCGGGTTCTTTGAGCACTCGCGGGTTTTCCCGGGCGGCCTTGAGGAGCAGTTCCTTGACCAGGTCCAGGTCCGAACCGTAATCCACCCCCAGCTTGAGTGTGACCCGGGTAATGGTGTCGGTCAGCGACCAGTTGATCAGTTGCCCGGTGATGAACGTCTTGTTCGGGACAATGATGTCCTTGCGGTCGAAGTCGGTGATGGTCGTGGCGCGGATGCGGATTTTGCTCACCGTGCCCGACAGGTTGCCGATGGTGATGGTGTCGCCGATCCGGACCGGTCGTTCGAACAGGATCATGATGCCGGAGATGAAGTTGGCGAAGATCTCCTGCATGCCGAAACCGAGGCCGACCGACAGCGCCGCCACCAGCCACTGCAACTTGTCCCAGCTCACGCCGAGGGTCGACAGGGTCGAGACGAAGCCGACACCCGCGATCACATACGACAGCAGCGTCGTCGTCGCGTAGGCGCTGCCCTGGGCCAGATTGAGTTTCGACAGCACGAACACTTCAAGCAGGCCCGGCAGGTTGCGCGCCAGCGCGAAAGTGATGCCGATGATGATCAGTGCGCCGAGCATGTCGCCGATGCTGATCGGCACCATGCTCATGTTCGAGCCGGTGCCGCTGGTGTATTCGTAGAGGGTGATGTTGTCCAGGTACGAGAACACCGAGATCAGGTCCGACCAGACCCAGTACAGCGCGGCGATGAAACCGCCCAGCAGCGCCAGACGGATCAGGCGCAGCGACTGTTCGTTGACCTTTTCGATGTCCAGGGTCGGTTCTTCGATCACCGCTTCGCCTTCGCCGGCTTCTTTTGCGGCCTGGCGTTTGGCCAAGGCGCGCTGGTAAGCCAGACGCCTTGCTGCAACCGCCAGGCCACGGACGAAGGTGGCTTCGATCACCAGCCAGAACATCAGCAGATAGAGGGTGTTGATCAAGCGATCGCTGAGTTTCAGGGCGGTGTAGTAGTAGCCGAAGCACACGGCGGTGAACAGGGCGATCGGCAGCAGGGTGAACATCACGCCGAGGGCTTTGCGAAACAGCGAGGTGTTTTCGTGGGCCGGGCTGCTGATCAGCAGACGACTGAGTAGCCATGCCATCAGGGCGTAGCAAATCAACACCACCGGCATGCCGAGTACGTCGTCGGCCAATGCTGCCGGTTGCAATTCGGCCACGGCGACCACCGCCACCAGCGCCAGGACCACCAGCCCCAGTCGCCGTACCCAGCCTTGAAGGAATTCGACCTGCGGTTTTTCCCAGCGAAAGTGCAGCTCCGCCACGCCGCCCGGCGCAAGAATCCGGTAAGCGGTGTAGAACACCAGCCACGCCTGCCCCATTTGTATCAACGCCGCGCCCATGTTGGTGTTCTGTCCGCGTGCATCGATCTGCAAGGCCAGACCGCACAGTGCCAGACCGAGCGCCACCGGCATCGCCAGCAGAATATTGATCAGAATCGCCTGCGGGGTATGCCATTGGCTGTCGCGTTTGAAGTGACCGATGTCCTGGTGAACCTTGTTCAGGCGCGCATACAGGTTTTTGCGGCGCAACAGCAGCGCGCCGATCAGCAGCGCCAGCGGCAGGAACAGCAACGGTCGCTGGGTCAGGCCGTCGGCCAGTTCGCTCAGGCTGGAAGCCCACGGCAGGGTGTCGACCTGACGCTTGAGGCGCTCCGGCACGCCGCGCATCCATTCCAGATCCAGCGGTTTGTTGCTCGGGATCCAGAACATCTGCTCGTCGAGGGTCGCGCGCAGGCTTTGCGCGGTGCTCAGCAGTTGCTTCTGATTGAGTTGCAGGGTGATCGATTCGTTGAGCACCGCGCTCAGTTCACGGTTCAGGCGCTCCAGCAAGTCGGCGCGGGTGTTGGCCAGATCCAGCAGGCTTTTGCGCAGTTGCGGGGTGACTTGTTCCGGCGGCTGGGTGGACAGCAGATTATCGACGTAGGTCGACGGATTGCTCAGCAGCTCACGCTGTTGGCTGACTTCGAACTGATACAGGCGAATGTCGGCAATCTGGTCCGCCAGATCGCGGTCGACCTTCAAACGCGGCAGCGCCTGTTTCTGCTTGTAGAGAATCTTCGACAGCAACAGGCTGCCCTTGAGCACGTTGATCTGCTCGTCCAGAGCCGAATCGCTTTGGGTAAGGGTGTCGAGTTGCTGTTTGGTTTGCAGGTTCTGCTGGGTGACTTCGTTGAGGCGGTCGGTGCTTTTGAGCAAGTAGTCCGAGAGCTTCAGGTTGGCCGTGCTTTCGCTGGCGAGCAGGCTGCTGCCACCGGCCTTCTGCGCTTCGATCGACTGCTGGGTGACGGTTTCCTGAGACTGCGCCAGACGTTTCTGGTTGATCAGGGTTTGCAGTTCCTGAATCTCGTGGTCGAGGCGGTCGGATTTCTCCGAGAGCAGGTCGTGCCGGGAATTGCCCAGATCCTGCAACTGGCTGTTGCCGGCCAGTTCCTGACGGCGCAGCGGGATCAGCGCGTTCAGCGCCGCCAACTCAGCGTTCAATTGGTCGCGTTGCTCGCCGCTGATGGTTTTACCGCTGTCCTTGCCGGACTTGAGGATGTTGTTGATCTGCTGAATGCGCGTCTGGCTGGCGGAGATTTCCGCCTGGGCGCGCTCGGGACGAGTCTGCGCAGTGATGATCAGGCTGTTGGCGTCGGCCAGGGCTTTTTGCAGATCGCTCTGCTGGGTGGAGCGATCGGTGAGGATCTGTTCCAGTTGCTGAATCGACTCCTTGGGGAAACGCTGCGCCACCGGCACCACGCTACTGGCCTTGAGGCGCGTCAGTTCACGGGCGTTTTCGATGGTCTGTTTTGGCGCGGTCGCGAGTTGTTGCTTGAGGTCGATCAGTTTCTGTTCGTAATCACTTTTGTTGTTGAGCTGGTTGAGCGTGTTCTGCAGAACGGTTTGCAGGGTCTTTTTATCGGCATCCGGCAGTTTGCTGTCGGCGAGTTTATCCAGGCTGGCCTGCACGGCGTCGCTGGACGGCGGTTCGGCGGCGTAAAGCGGGCCGACAGTAAGACTCAGGCCCAGCAGGGCCGCGATAAACAAGGAGCGCAGGGTAGGCATAGAGACCGGTCAAGCAAGTGATAGTGGACGCAGTTTAGAGGAAGAGTCCGGGGCCCGGGCGACTTCCTTCGGGGAATCTGACGCCCACTTTGCCAATCTTGTTCCCGTCCATGACCGCGACGGTCCAGTGAGTGTTGTTCCACTCCACCTGGTCGCCCACGATGGGCGCGCCGCCGACCTTGTGGGCAATGAAGGCACCCAGGGTCATGTCGGGATCGATGCCCTCGGCCGGCAAGCCGTAGAGGGCTGCAACCGCTTTAAGCTGGGCGTCTCCTTCGAGCACGAAGTCGCCGAAGAAACGCAGGTCGAGGCCGCGTTGCGGTGCCTGACTGAAGAGTTTTCCGAGGGCCGGCAAGTTGTGTTCATGGCCGATAACACAGAGCAAATCATCGACCTCCAGCACCGTACTACCCGACGGATGGAGCAGTTGCTGACCACGGAAAAGGGCGGCAATACGCGTGCCTTCGGGCATTTTCAGTTCACGCAGGGGCGAACCGATGCACCATTTCTCCGCACCGAGCTTATAAACGAACAGCTCCCACTCACTGGTGATATGCACTTCCAGCGCGGACCGAGAGATCGGCGCGGGCTCGGGCGGCACCGTGACCTTGAGCCATTTGGCGACCCACGGCAGGCTCGTGCCCTGCACCAGCAGCGACACCAGCACGATGAAAAACGCGAGGTTGAAGTACAACTGCGCATGGGGCAGCCCGGCCATCAGCGGGAACACCGCCAGAATGATCGGCACCGCACCGCGCAGACCAACCCAGGAAATGAACGCTTTTTCGCGGCCATGGAACGCCTTGAACGGCAGCAGACCCACGATCACTGACAGCGGCCGCGCGAACAGAATCATCCACAGCGCCAGGCCCAGCGCGGGCAGGGCAATCGGCAGCAAATCGTGCGGCGTCACCAGCAAACCCAGTACCAGGAACATACCGATCTGTGCCAGCCACGCCATGCCGTCGAGCATGTGCAGGATGCCGTGGCGACTGCGCACCGGACGGTTACCGAGCACCAGGCCGCACAGGTAAACCGCGAGGAAGCCACTGCCGTGCAGCGCGTTGGTCAGGGCGAACACCGCCAGACCACCGGCGATCACCAGAATCGGATACAAGCCGGCGGCGAGGTTGATCCGGTTGACCAGTTGCAGCATCAGCCAGCCACCGCCCAGACCGATCACGCCACCGATGCCGAATTCGCGGATCAGGTGGGTCAGCAGGCTCCAGTGCAAGCCCGTCTGGCCGCTGGCGAGCATGTCGATCAGGGTCACGGTGAGAAACACCGCCATCGGGTCGTTGCTGCCGGATTCGATTTCCAGGCTGGCCGACACCCGTTCGTTCAGGCCTTTGCCGCCGAGCAGCGAGAACACGGCGGCGGCGTCGGTTGAGCCGACGATGGCGCCGATCAGCAAGCCCTGGATCAGGTTCAGATCGAACAGCCATGCGGCCGCCATGCCGGTCAGCCCGGTGGTGATCAGCACCCCGACCGTGGCCAGTGACAGCGCCGGCCATAACGCCACGCGGAAACTTGAAACCCGCGTGCGCAAGCCACCGTCGAGCAGGATCACCGCCAGTGCGAGGTTGCCGACCAGATAGGCCGTCGGGTAGTTATCGAAAATGATCCCGGCGCCATCCACCCCGGCGGTCATGCCGACCGCGAGAATAATGACCAGAATCGGGATGCCGAGACGGGATGAAAGTGAGCTGACGAGAATGCTCGCACCTACCAGCAACGCGCCGATCAAGAACAGGCTGTTGATGGTCGTCGCATTCAAAGGCAGTACTCCAGAAGCGTGAAGACGGGCACAAACTGACCATGCAGTCTGCGTGCCAGCGATTCTAACCTGTTGAAATGTGATGCTGTCAAAAAGGTTTTTACACCGAGGATGCCAGATCGTTCCCACGCTCCGCGTGGGGATGCCTCAATGGCCGCTCTGCGTGCGCGTTGGGGCGCGGAGCGTCCCGGGCTGCGTTCCCGCGCAGAGCGTGGGAACGATCAGTGCAGTGACGGCCATTGGCGCCGATCTTGCCGTTAGAGGCTGAAGCGCCCAACCATGTTGTTCAGATCCAGCGCCAATCGCGACAGCTCGTTGCTCGCCGCACTGGTCTGATTCGCCCCGGTGGCCGATTGCACCGACAGATCGCGGATGTTCACCAGGTTGCGATCCACTTCCCGTGCCACTTGCGCCTGTTCTTCGGCGGCGCTGGCGATCACCAGGTTGCGCTCGTTGATCTCGACGATGGCGGTGTTGATGGTGTCCAGCGACATTCCGGCACCACGGGCAATGTTCAGGGTCGATTCGGCGCGTTCAGTGCTGTTACGCATCGAGTCCACGGCGTGTTCGGTACCGCTTTGAATGCTGGCGATCATGCGTTCGATTTCGCTGGTCGACTGCTGAGTGCGATGGGCCAGGGCGCGAACTTCATCAGCCACTACCGCAAAACCACGCCCCGCCTCACCGGCACGCGCCGCTTCAATCGCCGCGTTCAGGGCCAGCAGGTTGGTCTGGTCAGCCAGACCACGGATCACGTCCAGCACTTTGCCGATGTCGCGGGATTCGTTGGCCAGGTCGCCGATCAACGTCGCGGTGCTCTGCACGTCGGCGCTCATGCGTTCGATGGCGCTGACGGTTTCCTGCACCAGGTCACGACCGTCGCCGGCCGAGGTAGTGGCGTTCTTCGAGGCTTCCGAGGTGCTGACCGCGTTGCGGGCAACTTCTTCAACCGCGCTGGTCATCTCGTTGACCGCGGTGGCGGCCTGTTCGATTTCATTGTTCTGCTGAGTCAGGCCACGGGCGCTTTCGTCGGTGACACTGTTGAGCTCTTCAGCGGCGGAGGCCAACTGCGTGGCCGAACCGGAAATCCGCTGCAGGGTGTCGCGCAGCTTGGACTGCATCTTGGCCATGGCCGCCAGCAGGCGCCCGGCTTCGTCGGAGCCGTCAACGTGGATCGGCTGGGTCAGGTTGCCTTCGGCGATGGTTTGCGCCGCTTCCAGAACCTTGGCAATGGGCTTGGTGATGCTGGTGGTCAGCAACCAGGCGAACAGCAAGGTCAGACCGGTAGCGATTACCAGCAGGGCGACCACCAGGTCGAACGCTGTAGCGTACTGCTCGGCCGCTTGCTCGTTGGTGTCGCGCACCTGTTTGTCGTTGATCTGCATCAACGTGTTAAGGGCGGTGTTCATCGCTTCGGAGTTGTTCAGCAACTCGGTGTTGAGCAAGTTGCGCAACTCATCCACCTGATTGTTGCGCGACAGGTTTTTCATCCGCTCTTCGATCTGGCGGTATTGCCCCTGCAACTGCACGTATTGATCATAGGTCGCACGCTCCTGAGCGCTGCCGATCAACGGCTCGTAAGCTGCCTGGGCCTTGCGGATCTGCGCGTTGCGCGTTTCCAGCAACTCCATGGTCTTCTGCTGAACGTCCGGTTCGCGGTTCACCAGCAAACGGTACGAGAGCACGCGCAGACGCAGCGTCAGTTGCGTGAACTCATCGAGGTTCTTGATGCTTGGCACGCTGTTGGAGGTGATGTCCTCGGCGGCGCCGCGGATTTTGCTCATCTGGTTCAGGGCGAACACGCCCAGGATCAGCATCAGGCCGCCGATCAAGGCAAAACCGGTGAAGGCCCGAGGGGCGATATTCATATTGCGAAGGGACATGTGCGGATACCGAAAAGGGCCGCATCCATGCGGGCTGAAACTGCTGTATGGATGACTTATCGGTCATGCGACTAAAGTCTTGAACCGGTGTGCGTATTTGTCGCACAGCCCCTCTGGCGACGAAGTGCAGGAACCAGATCGGCAGATCACAGTCTTTTAAACTCGCAGGAACGGTCGCCCACCAGGAAAATCAAGGCTTTGCGCCGGTTTAACCCTGGCATCTGTGGTGACTTTTCTTTATCGTACGCGCCCTTTGAAAAACGCTTGGAAGATCAAAATGTTGGAAGCATCCCTCAGCCAATTGGAACAGCTCGTCAGCGAACTGGTGCAACAGAACCAGACCCTTGCGCAAACCAACCAGACCCTGGCTACGGAACTGGCCCAGGCCAAGGATGAAAACGAGAGCCTGCAACTGAACCTGATGGAGCAGGAAGAGAAGCACGGCGCCACCGCAGCGCGCATCCAGGCACTGGTTGATCGCGTCAACGCAGGTCCCGTCAGCGCATGAACCACCAGACAGCAGGGGTAAAAGTCATCTCCATTCTTGGGGAGGACTATTCGATCAAGGCACCGGCCGGGGAAGAACAGACCCTGCTGGACGCGGCCATGATGCTCAAGGCTGCGCTGGAAGACACCAAACGCAAATACCCGACCCTGATCGGTGATCGTTTGCTGGTGCTGGCGGCAATGAATCTGTGCTCGCAGCAGATTGAAATGAAGAAGCAGCACCAGGAAGAACTCGACCGTTACCAAGAGCAAGTCAGCGCCACGGTCGACACCATCGCCAAGACCATCAATCAGGGCTGATGGCGTTGCGCACAACCAAAGAATAGATTGTCGGTTTAGTTGTATACAATCGGCATGGCTGTTGCATTGTTTCGGCCACTTATTCTTTGGGGGTGCTCCATGCAGTTGTGGCGACGCAGTATTCAATGGCAGCTGATTCTCAGCATGGGCACCGCCCTGCTGGTCAGTATCCTGATCGTGGTTGGCATTTATACCCTGGTGGTCAACCGCCTCGCCCAGAGCTATCTGGTCGAACAAGCGTTGCCGTCGAGCATCGAAGCGACGCGCAACGACATCGAACGTATCCTCGTTCAGCCCCTCACCGCCGCTAAAGACATCGCCAGCAATTCCATGGTCCGCGACTGGCTGGCCAATGGCGAAGACAGCAGCAAAACAGCGGCCTTCGCGCAGTATCTGGAGGGCATCCGCGCCGAACACAAGGCATTTACCGCTTTGATCATCGGCACCGACTCCAATCATTACATCACCGAAAAAGGCCTGGATCGCACCCTCAGTCGCGCCAAACCGGCCGATGCCTGGTTCTATTCCTTCCTCGACAGCACTCAGCCGCGCACCCTGAATATCGACAACGATGGCGCCACCGGAGAGCTGGCACTGTTCATCGATTTGAAGGTCGAGCAGGCTGGCAAAGTGGTCGGCGTCGCCGGACTTGGACTGAGCATGAAAGAGCTGTCGGAGCTGATCCACAACTTCAGCTTTGGCGAGCACGGCAAGGTCTATCTCGTGCGTTCCGACGGTTTGATCCAGGTCCATCCCGAGGCGCAGTTCAGTGGCAAACGCACCCTCGCGGAGCAGATCGGTGCGGCGGCGGCGCAATCAGTCCTCGGTCAAAAAAATGCGGTCAGCAGCAGCTTCCAGCGTGATGGCGAGGACTTCCTTGCGTTCAGCCTGCCTTTGCGCGATCTGGGCTGGACGTTGGTGGCCGAAGTGCCGCAGTCGCAGATCTACGCTGAAGCCCGGCGGGCGATGTGGCTCAGTGGCGGCATCGGGCTGGCGGTAGCGCTGGTGTGCCTGGCGCTGGTGGTGTGGTTGGCCCAAGGCTTGGTGCGACCGATTCGTCAGGTAACAGCCGCGCTGGTAGCCATCGGTAGCGGTGGTGGAGATTTGACCCACCGGTTAGATTCCAGTCGCGCCGATGAGCTGGGCGATCTCGCTCGCGGCTTCAACCGCTTCCTCGACAGCCAGCGCGGGATGATTGGCGAAGTGCTGACCACCAGTGAGCGTTTGCGCACCGCCGTCGGCCAAGTGGCCAAGGTTGTGGATAACACCGCCGAGCGCTCTGGTCGTCAGCAGGAGATGACCGACATGGTCGCCACTGCCGTCCATGAAATGGGCCTGACCGTACAGGAAATCGCGCAAAACGCTGGCAACGCAGCGCTCGCCTCGCAAACGGCGCGCGATGAAGCCATGCAAGCGCGAGAAGTGGTCGGCGGCTCCATCCGGCATATAGAAAGCATGTCTGACGAAATCGGCGTGGCAGCGGGCGCGGTGGGAGAACTGGCGCATCAAGTGGCGTCGATCGACTCGGTGCTGGCGGTGATTCGCGGGGTCTCCGAACAGACCAACCTGCTGGCGCTCAACGCCGCCATTGAAGCGGCGCGCGCCGGGGACATGGGGCGTGGTTTTGCGGTGGTGGCGGACGAAGTGCGTACCTTGGCACGCCGCACGCAGGCATCCACCGACGAGATCCAGCAGATGATCGGCAACCTCAAGCAAGGCGCGGAAAACGCCGTGTCCTCGATGCGCACCGGGCAGGCAGCGACCGGCACCGGGGTTGAGTCGAGCCAGCGTACCGGGGCCTCGCTGACCGCGATTACCGGGCAGGTCGAGCGCATCAGCGACATGAACCATCAGGTGGCGACAGCGACGGAAGAGCAATCGGCGGTGACCGAAGAGATCAACCGAAACGTACAGGGCATTTCCGATCTGGCCCGGGCCACGGCGGGGGAGGTTCGGGCGTGTCGTGAGGATTGTCAGATGCTGCAGAAGCTGGCGGATGATCTGGCGCGGCAGATGGGTGGGTTCAAGTTGAGCTGAGTTCAGCCTTTTTTCAAAAGGACCGGCGCGCCTGGTATGGCGCGTCGGCGTGACCTTGGATCAGTTGTTTCACGCCAGAAGAATTTCCCGTCCGTAAAAGTCGATGCCACCAATAGTCTCCATGTAGAAAACGCGTTTCTCTTTGACTGTCCGCATGGCTTGATTGACGACATAGCTATCACCCACCGCCAGGGTCCTGAACATGTCGTCCTTGCTGAAGTCCGTCACGCTGACATAGCTGTTGTTCGGAGCGATGACGGTAACTTGATACCGCTCGCCTCTGAGGGTGTAACGTTTTCCGGTGATTCGCACTGCCTGGGGATCTTTCACAACATCATTGATTCTGGCGGAAAGTAGAAACTGGTCTTCAGTGAGATTCACATAAGGATCGATTTCGGTGACGGCCGTTTCATCGTTCAGCCCCGCACCGCCATAGACCACCGACCGCCATTGGTTGGCACTGAGCCGGGTGTAGTCTTTGTAAGAAACCCGGTTGGTGGTTTCGTACCGGTCTTCAGCACAAATGATCTCAAACATTCCTGCCGCCGTCGTTTCAACGCTCGGCGCGCCATTGTCGGGCGAGGTCGTGAGACTGATCTGCGACTTTTCATCCGAGAGGCGGTGATGGTTTTTGCTGATGACAATGGACTCGCTAGAATCCTTGTTCGTCCACACCGTACCGCTGCGCGCAGGCGCTTGGGAGATAGCGGCAAGGACGCAATAGTCCAGTGTCACAAGACCTGAGAGTTTGACGGTTTGGTCTACGAGAACATGTTCGCTCATGGTGTTTACTCGGATGAGGTAAGGGAAGCGGACGTTGGTGTCCGTACCTGCCGGGCAACTGCAAACTACATGTCGGGCGAAAACAGCCTATCTCCAGTTCCCGGTCTTCACACCTGTAAAACCTGACAGGTGTGAAGACCGTTGAAGTGTGTTTGGGACATCGCATGGGCGATGATTCAGAACCAGGCGTCCTGCATGCCCAGACACGTTTCATCCCGCGCCTCGAGCAGCGTCAACTCATGGTGGCAGCCGGGCACTTCCCACGTCAGGAAATACCGCGCCGCCTGTAACTTGCCCTTATAAAAATCAGCATCCGCCGCCTTACCTTTGGCCAGGCCTTCCTCGGCGCGAATCGCCTGCTCCAGCCAGCGCCAGCCAATCACCGTGTGCCCGAACACTTTCAGGTACAGCGCCGAATTCGCCAAGCTGCTGTTGACCTTGCCTTGCGCCAGATCGGTCAGCAAGCCAATGGTCACCACTTGCAGGCGCGCGACCAGTTTCTCCAGCGGCTCACGCAATGCGGTTAACGATTCGTACGCGGTGGCGCGTTCGGCGGTGTCGGCGATCAACCGGATCAATTGCTTGAGCCCTGCGCCACCGTTCTGCGCCAGTTTGCGCCCGAGCAAGTCCAGCGACTGAATGCCGTGGGTGCCTTCGTGGATCGGGTTCAAACGGTTGTCGCGGTAGTACTGCTCCACCGGATATTCGCGGGTGTAACCGTGACCGCCGAGGATCTGGATCGCCAGTTCATTGGCCTTCAGGCAGAACTCCGACGGCCAGGATTTGACGATCGGCGTCAGCAAATCCAGTAGCTCATGGGCCTGTTTGCGCTCGGTTTCGGTTTCCAGTGTTGTGGTGTCATCGAACAACCGCGCGGCGTACAGGCCGAGGTCAAAAGCCCCCTCAACGTAGGATTTTTGCGTCAACAGCATGCGTCTGACATCGGCGTGCTGAATGATCGCCACCGGCGCCGTGGTCGGGTCTTTGCTGTCCGGGACGCGACCTTGCGGGCGTTCGCGCGCGTACTCCAGCGAGTAGAGATAGCCGGCGTATCCGAGCATCACTGCGCCCATGCCGACGCCGATCCGCGCTTCGTTCATCATCTGGAACATGTAACTCAAACCGTGATGCGGTTTGCCCACCAGATAGCCGACACACTCCCCGTTATCGCCGAAGTTCAGCGCGGTGGACGTCGTGCCGCGCCAGCCCATCTTGTGAAACAGCCCGGCCAGCAATACGTCGTTGCGTTTACCCAGGCTGCCATCATCGTTGACCAGAAACTTGGGCACGATAAACAGCGAGATGCCTTTCACGCCCGCCGGTGCGTCCGGCAGTTTGGCCAGCACCATGTGCACGATGTTTTCCGACAGCGGGTGGTCGCCGCCAGAAATGAAGATCTTGTTGCCCTTGAGGCGATAAGTGCCGTCGGACGAAGGTTCGGCACGGGTACGAATATCCGACAGCGATGAGCCCGCATGCGGCTCGGTGAGGGCCATGGTGCCGAAGAAACGGCCGTCGATCATTGGCTGCAGGAAGCGCTGTTTCTGTTCTTCGGTGCCGAAGCTCTCGATCAGATTCGCCGCGCCCATGGTCAGGAACGGGTACGAAGTCGAAGCCGCGTTGGCCGACTGGAAGTGCGCAAAGCAGGCTTGGGAAAGCAGGGTCGGCAGTTGCATGCCACCGGCATCGAAACTGCGCGCGGCGTTGAGGAAACCCGCTTCAAGGAAGGCATCCACCGCCGGTTTCACCTCGGGAATCAGAATCGCCTGGCCGTTCTCGTAGCGCGGTTCGTTCTCGTCGCCCTTGCGGTTGTGCGGCGCGAAGTATTTCTCGGCGATGTTGCGCGCCGTACCGATGGCGGCATCGAAGGTCTCGCGGTTGTGCTCGGCAAAACGCTCGCGCCGGGTCAGGCCCTCGGCATCGAGGACTTCGTACAGCTCGAAAGCCAGATTGCGGGAACTGAGCAGCGACTCGGACATGGCGGCCTACCTGAAATTGGGGTTGGGCCGAGTCTAGGCTGGGGAATAAAGGCTGAACAGGATGATTGATGGCAGTGATGCAGGAATGAGGGCAACACTAATCAAATGTGGGAGCGGGCTTGCTCACGAATGCGGTGGGTCAGGCAACATTGATGTCGACTGATCCTCCGCATCCGCGAGCAAGCCCGCTCCCACAGGGGAATGACATTCCAGGCAAGCATTGCGGTTGCCTGGAGTGACAGCGTGTTAACCGATCGTCATCAGGCTGGCGTTACCACCCGCCGCCGCCGTGTTGACGCTCAACGCCCGTTCAATCACCAGACGCTCCAGCGCAATGTTGGTCTCGCCCTGGGACAAGCCCTGAACCCCGACAATCGCGCCGGCGCGCTTGGCGATTTGCTGGCAAACGCCGCGCAACTGATCGGAATGGCCGTGATGCAGAACCGCATCAAACACCACCTCGTCCTTGTTCCAGTCAGCAACCCGGTTGATTCGCGCCTGAATCTCCTTGGGCAGACGTGCGTACAACGCCTTGCTGATGTCGGATTCCGGCCAAACCGCCGAACCGCCCACCGCCAATACCGCCGCCAGTTGCGTCAGCAGATCGCCTTCGACGTCCGCCAGGCACAGCACGTGCTCGCGTGGCAGGATCGCGTAGCTGTTCTTCTCGCCGGTCGGGCCCGCGAGAACGCGGGTGATGCCGCTCTGCGATTGCGCGGCGTACTGCGCGCACAGCGTGCTCAGTTGCGCGTACTTGTTGCTTTCAGCCCAGGTTTTAAGGGCGGCCAGCGGCTTGCTCATGGCGTCGCGCAAACGAACGTCCGGCGCGACGACCGCATCACCGCGAGCGAAGGATTGCTCGATGGCGTCGGTAGGACGCGTCGACAGCAAGCGGTACAGATACAGCGGGCCACCAGCCTTTGGACCTGTACCCGACAAGCCTTCGCCGCCGAACGGCTGCACGCCGACCACGGCACCGACAATGTTGCGGTTGACGTAGACGTTACCGGCGTTGACGTTGTCGATCACCTTGGCGATGGTCTCGTCGATGCGGGTGTGCACGCCGAGGGTCAGGCCGTAGCCGGAAGCGTTGATCTGACCGATCAACTGGTCGATCTCTTTACGCTTGTAGCGAACCACGTGCAGCACCGGACCGAAGATCTCGCGCTGCAGTTCGTCGAAGCTTTCCAGTTCGATCAAGGTCGGCATGACGAAGGTGCCGCGTTTGACTTCTTCGGTGTCGGCGATCGCCACCTGGTAAACGTTACGACCTTTGTCGCGCATGCCCTGGATGTGCTTGTCGATGCCAGCCTTGGCTTCGGCGTCGATCACCGGGCCGATGTCCACGGACAGGCGCTCAGGGTTGCCGAGTCGAGCCTCGGCCATCGCGCCTTTGAGCATTTCGATGACGCGATCGGCGGAATCTTCCTGCAAGCACAGCACGCGCAGTGCCGAGCAACGCTGACCGGCGCTGTCGAAGGCCGAGGACACCACATCAATGACGACTTGTTCGGTCAGTGCCGAGGAGTCGACGATCATCGCGTTCTGGCCGCCGGTTTCAGCGATCAGCGGAATCGGGCGGCCCTGGCTGTCGAGACGGCCAGCGATGTTGCGTTGCAGCAGGCGCGCCACTTCGGTGGAGCCGGTGAACATCACGCCTTTGACGCGCTCGTCACCGACCAGACCGGCACCGACGGTTTCACCGCGGCCCGGCAGCAGTTGCAGCACGCCTTCCGGAATACCGGCTTCGAGCAGCAAACGCACGGCTTGCGCGGCGACCAGCGGGGTTTGCTCCGCAGGTTTGGCCAAGACCGGGTTACCCGCAGCCAGTGCCGCAGCGACCTGACCGCTGAAGATCGCCAGCGGGAAGTTCCAAGGGCTGATGCACACCACCGGGCCCAGTGGACGGTGGGCGTCGTTGCTGAAATCGTTGCGCGCCTGCACCGCGTAATAACGCAGGAAGTCGACCGCTTCACGGACTTCGGCGATGGCGTTGGCGAAGGTCTTGCCGGCTTCACGGGCCAGCAGGCCCATCAGCGGCTGAATCTCGCCTTCCATCAGGTCAGCGGCACGTTCCAGAATCGCGGCGCGTTCGGCGGGCGGGGTAGCCTGCCAGATCGGCGCAGCGTTCAGGGCGCATTGAATCGCGTTGTCGACGTCTTCGACGGTGGCTTCCTGCACATGACCGACCACATCGCGGTGATCCGACGGGTTCAGCACCGCTGCCGGCGTTTCGTTGCTGGAAGCGCAGCCGAGCATCGGCGCCGCTTTCCAGTCGTTGTGCGCGGTCGCGAGCAGGGCGCAGGACAGCGACGCCAGACGATGTTCGTTGGCCATGTCGATGCCGCTGGAGTTGGCGCGCTCGGCGCCATACAAGTCACGCGGCAGTGGAATGCGCGGATGCGGCAGGCCGAAACCACCTTCCACGGTTGCCATTTGCTCGATCTGAGCCACTGGATCGGCCACCAGCTCCTGAATCGAGATCGACTGGTCGGCGATGCGGTTGACGAACGAAGTGTTCGCGCCGTTTTCCAGCAGACGACGGACCAGATAAGCGAGCAGCGTTTCGTGGGTACCGACCGGCGCGTACACGCGGCACGGACGGTTCAGCTTGCCGTCGGAAACTTTGCCGACAACCTGCTCGTAGAGCGGTTCGCCCATGCCGTGCAGGCACTGGAACTCGTACTGCCCCGGGTAATAGTTCTGACCGGCAATGTGGTAAATGGCCGACAGGGTGTGGGCGTTGTGCGTGGCGAACTGCGGGTAGATGACTTCCGGCACCGACAGCAGTTTGCGTGCGCAGGCGATGTAGGAAACGTCGGTGTACACCTTGCGGGTGTAGACCGGATAGCCTTCCAGACCTTCGACCTGGGCACGCTTGATTTCGCTGTCCCAGTACGCGCCTTTCACCAGGCGGATCATCAGGCGGTGACGGCTGCGGCGCGCCAGATCGATCACGTAATCAATCACGTACGGGCAACGCTTCTGATACGCCTGGATGACGAAACCGATACCGTTCCAGCCCGTCAGTTGCGGTTCGAAGCACAGGCGCTCGAGCAGATCCAGCGACAGTTCCAGACGGTCGGCTTCTTCGGCGTCGATGTTCAGGCCGATGTCGTATTGCTTGGCCAGCAGGGTCAGCGACAGCAGGCGTGGGTACAACTCTTCCATCACGCGCTCGTACTGCGCACGGCTGTAACGCGGGTGCAGTGCCGACAGCTTGATGGAAATGCCCGGGCCTTCATAAATCCCACGACCGTGGGAGGCTTTGCCGATCGAGTGAATGGCTTGTTCGTACGACGCAAGGTACTTCTGCGCGTCGTGTTCGGTGAGTGCGGCTTCACCGAGCATGTCGTAGGAATAACGGAAGCCCTTGGCTTCGAACTTGCTCGCGTTGGCCAAGGCTTCGGCGATGGTTTCGCCGGTCACGAACTGCTCGCCCATCAGGCGCATGGCCATGTCGACGCCCTTGCGGATCATCGGCTCGCCGCTCTTGCCGATGATGCGGCTCAGGGACGACGTCAGGCCGGCTTCGTTGTGCGTGGACACCAGCTTGCCGGTCAGCAGCAGGCCCCAAGTGGCCGCGTTGACGAACAGCGAAGGGCTGTTGCCCAGATGCGGATGCCAGTTGCCGGTGCTGATCTTGTCGCGGATCAACGCGTCGCGAGTGCCTTTGTCCGGGATGCGCAGCAGCGCTTCGGCCAGGCACATCAGCGCCACGCCTTCCTGGGAGGACAGGGAGAATTCCTGCAGCAGGCCCTGAACAATGCCTGCACGACCGCCGGCACTCTTCTGGTTACGCAGTTTTTCCGCGATGGTCGCGGCGAGCTTATTGGTGGCCTCGGCCATCGTTGCCGGCAGGCGTGCCTGCTCGATCAGCATCGGCACCACTTCCGGCTCAGGGCGACGGTAAGCGGCGGTGATCGAAGCACGCAGTACCGATTGCGGCAGGATGCTTTCAGCGAATTCGAGGAAGCACTGGTGGGCGTGATCGGTGTGGACTTCGCCCGCGTCATCGGCGTCCTTGGCGCTCAGGCCGTTCAGCTCGGTCAGGGTTGCACCACCCTCGAGTTTTTCCAGGTAATTGAAAATTGCCTGCTTGATCAGCCAGTGCGGCGTGCGATCAATCGAGGTTGCGGCCGCCTTCAGGCGCTCGCGGGTTGGGTCATCGAGTTTGACCCCAAGGGTGGTGGTAGCCATATTTTTATCCTCATGGTTGCCACAGTTGCGTGGCATCAGCTGGCGGCAAGATTAGCCGCGCGTTGAAAGAGGTGCAACCGGGTGCAACCCTTTTTTGTCGGAAAAACAGGCAGTTCGTCAGGAATTGCTTTCTGGCACGAAAGGGCTGCCCCTGCTTGGTGCTTTTGCTTCTAGCCAAGCGCCATGACTGCCACAAAAGGGAGCAAAAACGGGGCGATTGTCGATAAATCCGACTAGGTGCAACTTATTCGGTCGAAACTGGTTGCACCTTATTTGATTTGTTGCATAGCATTCGCGCCCAAGGTGCAACCGGGATACCCGGTGTACCGGCTGGTGGCTTTCCTGGGGAAACATCAGTCCTAAATGCGCGGGATACGGAATCGTCTGCCAAACTTAGTCGTTTGCGCACGATTCACCACCGCTGCTACATAAAAACAAAGCCAGGGCGTAACTCAATGAGCGTAAGCAATCCAACCCTGATCACGTTCGTGATCTACATCGCAGCAATGGTGCTGATCGGCTTGATGGCCTATCGTTCCACCAACAACCTTTCTGACTATATTCTTGGCGGCCGCAGCCTGGGCAGTGTCGTAACGGCTCTGTCTGCCGGTGCTTCCGACATGAGTGGCTGGTTGCTGATGGGCCTGCCGGGCGCCATCTACATGTCCGGTCTGTCTGAAGGCTGGATCGCCATCGGTCTGGTGATCGGTGCCTACCTGAACTGGCTGTTCGTCGCCGGCCGTCTGCGTGTGCAGACCGAGCACAACGGCGATGCCTTGACCCTGCCGGACTACTTCGCCAGCCGTTTCGAAGACAAAAGCGGCCTGCTGCGGATCATCTCGGCGATCGTGATTCTGGTGTTCTTCACCATCTACTGCGCTTCCGGCATCGTGGCCGGCGCCCGTCTGTTTGAAAGCACCTTCGGCATGTCCTACGAGACGGCGCTGTGGGCCGGTGCTGCGGCGACGATTGCCTACACCTTTATTGGCGGTTTCCTCGCGGTGAGCTGGACTGACACCGTGCAAGCCACGCTGATGATCTTCGCTCTGATCCTCACGCCGATCATCGTGCTGCTGGCGACCGGTGGCGTCGACACCACGTTCCTGGCCATCGAAGCCAAGGACCCAAGCAACTTCGACATGCTCAAGGGCACCACTTTCATCGGCATCATCTCGTTGATGGGCTGGGGTCTGGGCTACTTCGGTCAGCCTCACATCCTCGCGCGTTTCATGGCCGCTGATTCGGTGAAATCGATTGCCAAGGCTCGCCGCATCTCCATGACCTGGATGATCCTGTGCCTGGCCGGCACCGTGGCGGTTGGCTTCTTCGGTATCGCTTACTTCTCGGCGCACCCGGAAGTGGCGGGCGCCGTCACCGAGAACCCTGAGCGTGTGTTCATCGAACTGACCAAAATCCTGTTCAACCCATGGGTTGCCGGTGTCCTGTTGTCGGCGATCCTGGCGGCAGTGATGAGTACCCTGAGCTGCCAGTTGCTGGTGTGCTCCAGTTCTTTGACTGAAGACTTCTACAAAACCTTCTTGCGCAAATCCGCTTCGCAGAAGGAACTGGTCTGGGTCGGTCGCACCATGGTGCTGCTGGTCGCACTGATCGCTATCGGTCTGGCGTCCAATCCGGATAACCGTGTACTGGGTCTGGTGTCCTACGCCTGGGCCGGTTTCGGTGCCGCGTTTGGTCCGGTTGTACTGATCTCGGTGATCTGGAAAGGCATGACCCGTGACGGCGCACTGGCCGGTATCCTGGTCGGCGCGATCACCGTGGTGGTCTGGAAGCATTTCGAGCTGATGGGTCTGTACGAAATCATCCCGGGCTTCATCTTCGCCAGCCTGGCGATCTACATCGTCAGCAAACTGGGCGAGCCAACCAAAGGCATGGTGCAGCGCTTCGAAGCGGCGGAAAAAGATTTCCACCTGAACAAGTGATTGCACTGAGCTGAGGCTCACAGAAAACGGCCCGACTCCTACAAGAGGCGGGCCGTTTTTTTGTGCCTGCAATTTCTCAAGACCATTGGATAACCCAGTGTTTGAGGGATGAGTCTGTAGTCGGATGCGCCGATATTCGAAGGCTTTTTCGACAAAAAAGGTAGGGTAAATCTGATTTTTCCGTCACCCAGTCCACACCCCTAGCCCCTCATGCAGAATCGCCCGCCCTCATTCTGCAGAGAGACATTGGATGTTCGCGCCTGCCAATCAACCGCGTTTCACGTTGACCCTCGAAGGCGCCCAGCATGACCTCAAGGTTCTTGAGTTCACGGGCAAGGAGGCCATCAGCCAACCCTTTCGTTTTGAGCTGGAACTGGTCAGCGAGCGGCCGGATCTGGACCTGGAAAGCCTGCTGCACTGTCAGGCGTTTCTGAGCTTTGATGCAGACGGTTCCGGCGTCCATGGTCAGATTTATCAGGTCGGGCAGGGCGACTCCGGGAAACGTCTGACGCGCTATCACGTAAGCCTTGTCCCGCGTCTGACATACCTTGGGCAGCGGATCAATCAGCGGATATTCCAGCATCAGAGCGTGCCGCAGATCGTGGCGCAGATCCTCAAGGATCACGCGATCCTGCGCGATGCCTTTGAGTTTCACCTCGGCAGCGACTACCCGCAGCGTGAATATTGCGTGCAATACGCCGAGAGCGATCTGGCGTTCATCCAGCGTCTGTGTGCTGAAGTCGGTATTCATTACCACTTTCAGCACAGTCCCGAAGGCCACTTGCTGGTGTTCGGCGATGATCAAACCGTGTTCCCGCGATTGGCCCGACCGAATCTGTATTTGCCGGGCAGTGGCATGGCGGGCGGAGCGCCAGCGATCAAGCGTTTCAACGTTCGCGTGCAAACCCGCACCAGCGTAGTCACTCGGCGCGACTACAACTTTGAAAAGCCGCGCCTGCAACTGGAAAGCCGCATCGACGGTGAGCAGCGCCCGGTGCTGGAGGACTATCACTTTCCCGGACAATTCGATAATCGTGAAACCGGTAAACACCTGGTTCAGCGGACACTTGAGCGCCATGCCGCCGATTACCGTCAGGCCGAAGGCATCAGCGATGAGTCGGCACTGGTTAGCGGACATTTCCTGCAACTCACCGAGCATCCGCGTCAGGACTGGAACGATCTCTGGTTGCTGACAGCCATTGAACACCGTGGCCGACAGCCGCAAGTGCTGGAGGAATCGGTGACCGGTGATGGGGAAGAGTTCCAGGGGTACCGTAATACCTTTCTCGCCACACCGTGGGACGCGTTCTTTCGCCCAGCCTTGGGGGCGAAGCCGCAGGTGCGCGGGTATCAACCCGCCGTCGTCACCGGGCCTCAGGACAGCGAAATACATTGCGACGAATACGGTCGGGTCAAGGTGCAACTGGCCTGGGACCGTGACGGCGAGTTCAACGAACATTCCAGTTGCTGGCTGCGGGTCGCCACGGGGTGGGCGCATGACGGCTACGGCAGCGTGCTGATCCCAAGAGTCGGCATGGAAGTGCTGGTCGGTTTCATCGACGCCGATGCCGATAAACCGTTGGTCATGGGCTGCCTGCCCAACGCTGCAACCCCAGTGCCGCTGGAACTGCCGGCCGAGAAAACCCGCAGCCTCTTCCGCAGCCAGAGCAGCCCCGGTGGCGGGGGCTACAACGAACTGCGCATCGAGGATAAAAAAGGCGCCGAGGAGATCTACCTGCGCGCCCAGCGCAACTGGACGCAGCATGTGCTGCACGATCAACAAGTGCAGGTCGACAACCAGCGCAGCATCGTCGTCACCGGCACCGCCAAACATGAATTGAAGGCCGACGAACAACGCATCACCCACGGCCAGCGCAAGGCCGAAGTGAAGCAGGACGATCATCTGACGGTTGTCGGCGATCGGCATATCCGCGTGAGCAATCAGGCGACCAGCGCCAGCGCGCAATTCCACGTCAGCGCCGGCCAGCAAGTGGTGATCGACGGCGGCGCGAGCGCGACGATTCAGGCGGGCGGGCAGTGGATCAACATCGGCCCCGGCGGGATCTTCAGCAGCGTGCCGATTGTTGTGGGTGGGGCGCCAATGGCGGCGATGAGCGCGGCGCCGAGTGTGCCGGGGTTGCCGGATACATTGGCGGCGGCGCCGGCGGCAATGCTGACTCCGGCGCAAATCATGAGTCTGAAGGGTGATGCGCCATTCTGCGAGGAATGTGAGCGTTGCAAGGACGGTGTCTGCCCGACGCCAAATGCATTGACCCAATCCCCAAAGTCCTCAGCCCGGCCGGCGCCTTCGGGCGCTGAGCCGGGCTTTCATATTGTTGAACAGGGAATGTCTCGGTCTGCACTGGAATCTACACTGTTCCCGCAGCCGGACCCGGCCGTGCTGGAGAAATTTCGTAGCCTCAATCCGCAACTCACCCAATACGCCAAACCCGGCCAACTGATCGTGCTGAGCGATCCGCGTAATACGCAATGCACTCGGGAAGAGGCGTTGCTGATGGAGGCGGCGCAGAAAGTTGATACGGCGTTGGCGCCAATGAGTGACTCGGAGGCCGAGTTTATGGCTCGACATCATGGGGAGATTGAGTCGTTTTTATCGCAGGGCTCTACGAGTGTCGGGATTGGAGCCGCGATGTTCAGTAATCACCTTAAAAATCTCGCCGGCACGTTGGATGAATTGGAGTCACTGCATAAGAAAACCTTCGATAAGCACGGCAAGCTTAAAGGTGCTGATTTCTTTGAAAAGCGAAAACAGTTGATGACGCAACTGGATAACAGCCTCAGCACCTTAATGCGAAAAATGGTCGGTTTGCCCGATCACCCCAACCTTAGGAAAGCGCTGGGCATTTCCAGTCGCAGCCTTGTCCATCACTGGAGCAAGGTGGGTTCTTCAGCCGGAATTCCGGGGTATGCGACGCATATTGAGGGGGTAAGTAAGGCGAGCAAGGTAATAAAGGTGGGGGGCTGGATCGGAGTTGGGCTACAGGCCACAGCATCGGGAATCAAGGTCAAGGAGACTTGTCGAGAGGGTACTGAAGAGGCTTGCAGGAGAGTGCGGTTCACCGAAAGTGGGAAATTTGGTGGAATTGTCATGGGCGGAGCCGCAGGAGCTGCAATAGCTGGCCCGGTGTGCGCCGCCATCGGACTCAGCACTTTGGGGGCAGGTGGAATCGCCTGCGGTCTTGTGTTGACTGGTTTGGGTACCGCTGTGCTGGGCAATACTTTCGGGGAGTGGGGCGAGCAAGGGGCAGATGTTGTCTATGAAGTACAGAATTGAGATCTGATATTGAAATACTCTTCCTGTTAAGTGGACTGGTATTGATTGCACTTATTTTTCTGTCGTCCTTGATTTTGCTGTTTGTCGCTTATTTTTTTGCGCGGGATATCTTTGAGTGTTTGAGCAATTCACCGGCTGTTATTTCTAGAAAACGCACCTTGGGGTGGGAGCCGATTGGCCGATTTCTATTTATTAGTAGTGTGGGCACGCTCATGATCTTTTCGCGTAAATCCATACGTAATGGAGAGCTGGACGCCAAAGATTACGAAGCCTTGCCAGTAGGCTTGCGGCGGATAATTTTGTTTTCCAATTGGATGATGTTGGTGTTAACCGCCATTGCAATAATCGGTGTGGTGTTGGGGAAGGTTAATGGTTGGTTGAGTTAACCACTTTTCGATAATCAATCTGTTTTTGTTATTCAGGTTGTCTCTTTACGCTGGTTTTTAACTCAGCCATTTGTTTTTGTAGATAACAGCATTCTCGATATTGTCGAGAGCTGCATAGGCCCTTGAATGAATAAACTAATTCCCCACCATTGGTTACAGCGTCAGCCGCTAATGGCCGATGAACAATTGTTTGCAGTTCTCAGCAGCGCCAGCGATGGCGAGCCATTCAAGATCTGGAGCGATTCAACTACCGCACAAGCGCCAAGTCCGATTTGGGCGGACACTATTTACGCTGAGTGGGATGCGGTGATGCCCTTCGTGGGAATTGTCGCTGTGGACAGTGAGTTTCTCGATTGGGTGGCGACTACTGAGTCTCTTGATTGGGGCTGGTTGGCGGTGTCTTCGGCGAGCCTGGAAGTGGTGGTCGAGCATTTTCGCAGCCTGACTCAGGTGCTGATGCCGAGTGGTAAAACGGTGTTTTTTCGGTTTTGGGATGGGCGGTTTTTGTTGCCGATCTTGAAGTCCGATGCAGTGGATGCGGCGCAGCTTTTGCCGATGATTTCACGCGGACTGATCAATGGTCAGGCCTTGGAAATCGGGGGGCGGGCGCAGGTTTCGGGGCGTGTGTTTCCTTGGTGGACGGTGCCTGACTCGGTGTTGGCTTCGGCGGGGGATGAAGTCCGCGTAGGCAACGCGGTGCAATGGCTGAGCGAGGAGCATCCCGCATTGTTCGAGGCGTTTCCCGAGGCGGTTTTGCGTTGCAAGGTCAGGCGGTTTTTTCAGGTTTCAATGTCGGAAGAATCGTCGCAATCGGCGTTGTTGGCGTATTTGCTGGCAGAGCTGGAGTGACATTTCCGGGCGAAGGCTTCGGACGTTTCCTTCGAGTTGCGGCGTTTTTCATGAACTGGTGGGCGGCGGGTTGCAGGGATAGTCTTTTCGTTGTCACTGCGAGAGTGGTGACAGGGTGTAGGAACCCTCGCTTTCATGACGTTACAGCTCGTTGGATTTTTGCGGCACTTGATTCAAGTCCATAAGATCGTTCACGGCGGCTGTGCGTGGGACACGCTTCGGCGTGACCGAGGTCCATGATTGCTCGGTTCCTACTCTTGCGCACAGCTGCCACCCAAACCTGTAGGAAGGTGCGTTGGCGGCTAACGTTTATCAATCATGGAGATAACAAAATGACGAACATGCACCCCGATCCACCCTACGAAAAAATCATCCCCCATCCCGACAACCGCTTCATGGCCCTCACCGGCAACTGCAGCGACATGCCCACCCTGTTCATCGACACCCACGTCCCCTCCGACATCCTGATGGACGCTGCCAACCACCGCATCCGAACCGTCGTCCAGGTGCTGGAAAACCTGTGCATGCGCGGCTCGATCGAGTGCGACTCGATGATCCTCAGCGACTTCGCCCAGCTCTGCGTGATCCCGTTGCGCGAAGGCTGCGATCTTTTGACGTTGAGGCAACGCTGAGCGCGTAATCAGTCTGAGATATACGCATCCTGCGACTTGATAAATGCTTCGAAGGCAGGTGAGTTGTAAATTTCGAGGCAAGAATAAAACACAACATTTTTGCCCGATTGCTTGCTGGTAGAAGAAGCCTTCGCATATGCGTCAGTCATGAATTTTTCGGTTTCCGCATAAGGGTCATGGATGACTTCAAGCGTATCTTCATTCTGCGATATTGCGTGTTGCCCTTTACCCATTGCGGAGTAGGCGCCAATAGCTAGTCCGATATCCGACTTGATGTCGGACTGATTTTTGAACTGATTCGATATGCAGTTGGCGAGACCGTAATTTTTCAGTGATGTCCTCGCACTGTTCACGTCTACTTCGCTTGCCAGGGCATTGCCAGATGCACCCAAAATGCTGAATGCGATGATTAGCTGGAACTTCATCCCTTTAACTCCCAAAAGTTGATCTTTTCCAGCGTTACGCCTGCCCGGTCGTAAGTGTGGCTATCTGGACGATGGTAGTCACTGTTGTCTCCGGTTGTGCTGCCATTCCACAAAGTCGCATGACCTGTAGCATCGAGCCATCCGGTGATCTCCATGATAATCACGCCTTTCTTGCCATTGATGAAATCCGCCTCACTCATTTTTAGCTCGCGATCCGGAGCGCCCCAGTTGTGTTTCAGGAACGTCAAAAAATCTGCGACTTTCATGATGTAGGGGAGTTGGTCTGCGCCGGCCAGACGATAAATGGACTTGCTCGGAATGATCGTTCCTTTCGGAATTTTGTATCCACCATAATTAAATCCCCTGCTTATCCTCAGTGCGCAAGCGTTCGCGTAAGCGTCAGGCTTTTCTGCTCGGGCTGCCTCAACGTTACCCCCAACAAGCGCATAAACATCAATCGAGCTTTTCAGGCCAACTTCTGCGTAAGCAGTCCACAGAGTGCTGAATTTTGGACGCTTTACGACGATGTTAGTGTTTACGCCACCT
Source organism: Pseudomonas sp. RA_15y_Pfl2_54 (assembly GCF_963971015.1). Taxonomy (NCBI): domain Bacteria; kingdom Pseudomonadati; phylum Pseudomonadota; class Gammaproteobacteria; order Pseudomonadales; family Pseudomonadaceae; genus Pseudomonas; species Pseudomonas sp. RA_15y_Pfl2_54. The sequence continues at coordinate 74,178 of NZ_CAXAPN010000006.1, read as the reverse complement.
GAGCTGATATTGAGCTGAGCCATTAGACCTCACCTTCCATGTCGAAGACTTCACCTTGAAAAGCGTTTGGAATAATCGCTATACCTTTCGCCCCCACGGTGCCGGACAGAGTTTTTTCTGCTGCACCCGTGATCGTCACACTAACGATCTCGCCGGGTGAGTAACCCGAAGTTTTTACATGAATATTCAGGTCGGTGTAGAAGCGAGAAACCGAGTCGACCGGAATCTGGCTCTCCCCATATGAAAGCGTAATGCGTTGAATACTCTTTGGTTTGGGTATCAAAGGGATGATGGCTGAGAAGCTCGCAGCGCTGTGTTCGCCGCCGCCAAAGACGGATGATTGACCAGAGAGAACAGTGTTGGATTTCGGTGGACAACCACACGCTACATAATCGCCCTCTAGCGCAACCGGCCCTGCAGGTAGAGTGACTGTTCTTGGTCCGACAGCGACGATGGGGCCTTTGCCAGGAGGGCATACAGGGCAACTGGCTATGTGGCCGATGGACGAAGTGCTCACGGCGTAATCAATGTTAATTCCGACGTTTCCTTCCAGTACCGAGCCTCCTGTTGAAGTTGGAGCACCGATTCCGATCACCTTTCTACCCATGTAAATTTCCCTCTTTACAGGTTTTAAGTGAGACGGATCTTCGCATTCCCTCTGCGATTGGAACGACGTGAATTCAGTAGGAAGATGTTTCTTTATGTTGCTTTTGTCGCGATGTGGCGTGGACGGTCGCCGCCAACTACCGCATACGCACGGTCGTCCAGGTGCTGGAAAACCTGTGCATGCGCGGCTCGATCGAATGCGATTCCCTCATCCTTAGCGACTTCGCCAAACTCTGCGCCATTCCCTTGCGCGACGGCTGTGATTTGCTCGGCGTCATCGGTCGACGCTTGGGCGCCACGCCTTCCTGATACCGCGAGATCAAAAGATCGCATTTGCAAGCATGTTTGTTGGCATGGTTATTTTTGCTGTTAGATCTTTTCCACATTCCCCAGGAGTCTTCCCGCCGGGCCGTCAGATACGGTAAAGCTGACCTTATCGCCCTTTTTCAGATTCGGGTTGGCTGGAGTTGTTACGCTAAGCTCTCCGCTGTTGTCATCGGGCTGAACAGACACAGAATACGTTGGATAAACTCCGTTCGGATCTACGGTATAGGTTCCGCTGACGGTGCCCTTGCCCGGTGTAACTACAATATCCTTTGCCATTTCCAGCCTCCTTCCATCAATAAAAAATACTCGGCAATCGATTCATTCGTGCCTTGGGAACTATCAGTCAGCATTGCTGGCGGCGCTACTGTCAGACCTGACAGGTAGTTGACGGAATAATGACCGTTTGTCTGAGTCGGTCGTACTCTCCACGAAAAATCGCAGCCTTGATACAGACTGCTCGGGATCATCTGTAGTGTCGAAGGCTGCGATCTTTTGACGTTGAGGCCCTCTCGGCTGCCAACCCCTGACTTGCCGCCCGGTAAAAGGTAAACTTTGCGCCCTTCGCAGGAGCAGCCATGAATTATCGTCACGCCTTCCATGCCGGCAATCACGCCGATGTGTTCAAACACCTGACCTTGACCCGTCTCATCGCCTTGATGTCGCGCAAGGAGCAGCCGTTTGCCTATCTCGACACGCACGCCGGCATCGGTCTGTATGACTTGCAGGGCGATCAGGCCAACCGTACCGGTGAGTACCTGGAAGGCATCGCGCGCTTATGGGATCAGCCGGATCTGCCGGCGCTGACCGCCGACTATATGAAGGTGCTGCACGAGATGAACCCGGATGGCCAACTGCGCTACTACCCGGGTTCGCCGGAGCTGGCGCGGCGCCTGACCCGGCCGCAGGACCGGGTGATGCTCAACGAGAAACACCCGGAAGACGGCGTGCTGCTCAAGGACAACATGGCCGGTGATCGCCGGGTAAAAGTGCATCTGGGCGAGGGCTGGCATGTGGCGCGGGCGATGTTGCCGGTGCAGGAAAAGCGCGCGGTGATGTTGATTGACCCGCCGTTCGAACAGCTCGACGAGATGCAGCGTTGCGCAGCGTCGTTGAAAGAGGCGATTGGCCGGATGCGCCAAACCGTGGCGGCGATCTGGTATCCGGTGAAGGATCAGCGTGCATTGCGCCGTTTCTATCAGGACTTGGCTGGCACCGGTGCGCCGAAGTTGTTGCGCGTAGAACTGCTGGTGCATCCGCTGGACACGCCGAACAGCCTGAACGGTTCGGGCATGGCGATCGCCAATCCGCCGTGGGGGCTGGAGGAAGAATTACGTGAGCTGCTGCCGTGGTTGTCGAAGAAGCTGGGGCAGACCCGGGGCGGGTGGCAGATGGACTGGTTGATTGCCGAGAGTTGATCAACGGCAAGATTAAAAGATCGCAGCCTTCGGCAACTCCTACCCAGTTCGGCGTCGTCCACGCAATGTGCGTACGACCTTTGATCTCCTGTAGGGGCTGCCGAAGGCTGCGATCTTTTGCTTTAAAGGGTCAGTTACCCGCCAGGCTCGGTGGCATGCACACGCCGGTGCCGCCAATCCCGCAATAACCCTCAGGGTTCTTCGCCAGATACTGCTGGTGATACGCCTCGGCGAAGTACACGGTTGGTGCCTGCTCGATCTCGGTGCTGATCTCACCCAGGCCCGCCTTCGACAACTCGGCCTGGTAGGTCGCTTTGCTCTTCAGCGCCGCGTCCAGTTGTTCAGGTGTGGTCGCGTAGATCACCGAGCGGTACTGGGTGCCGATATCGTTACCCTGGCGCATGCCTTGTGTCGGGTTATGCAGTTCCCAGAACATCGCGAGCAGTGCTTCGTAGCTGACTTGCGCTTTGTCATACACCACCAGCACCACTTCAGCATGGCCGGTCAGGCCTGAGCAGACTTCTTCGTAAGTCGGGTTCGGTGTGAAACCGCCGGCGTAACCGACCACGGTGCTGACCACGCCTTCACGCTGCCAGAAGCGGCGTTCGGCGCCCCAAAAACAGCCCAGACCGAAAATCGCAAAATCGACGTCCTGGAAAAACGGGCCAAGCAGCGGGGTTTCTTCGAAGACGAAGTGTTTTTCCGGCAGGGTCATCGCAGTTTCGCGGCCGGGCAGAGCTTGATCTTTAGTGGGGAGCACGTTTTTGTTCACCAGAATTTCCGAGCGCAGAACCATGATCGTTCCTCTCAGTCAGGATGGGATGTAAAAAATCAGACCGCCAGTGTGCCCAATGATGCCCGATTTCGCACTATTCAAATGTGGGAGCGACGGTGCGACGATTCCACAGGGGAAATTCATCGACAGGGGAGATCTGTGGTGCTCAGAGGCAGAGCGGGCCGCGTGGGTAGCGTTTGAGGGCCTGGATCAGCTCGGCGCCCGGGATTGGCCGATCGAACAGGTAGCCTTGGCCGACATCGCAGCGATGACGACGCAGGAACGCCAGTTGCTCGGCAGTCTCGATACCTTCGGCCACGACTTTGAGTTTCAGGTTGTGGGCCATGGCGATCACCGCGGAGGTGATTTCCATGTCGTCCTGGTTGTCGGGGATTTCGTGGATGAAACTGCGATCGATCTTGATGACGTCGATCGGGAATTTTTTCAGGTAGCTGAGCGATGAATAACCGGTGCCGAAGTCGTCCATGGCCAGGGTCAGGCCCAGGCGCTTGAGCTGATCGAGCTGCAGGTGCGTGTCTTCGGTGGCTTCGAGCAGCAGGCCTTCGGTCAGTTCCAGTTCGAGCAGATTGGCCGGCAACGCTTCTTCCTTGAGGATGTTGGCGATGGAGGAGACCAGGTCCGGATCGGAGAATTGCTTGGGCGACAGGTTGATCGCCACTTGCAGATTGTCCATCCCGGCGGCGGTCAGGGCTTTGCTCATGCGGCAGGCCTGACGGGCGATCCACTTACCGATCGGAATGATCAGACCGGTTTCTTCGGCGACGCTGATGAACTGGTCCGGGCGAATCATCCCGCGTTCCGGATGATTCCAGCGCAACAGTGCTTCCATGCCCAGCAGGCGACCGCTGCGCAGGCATAGTTTTGGCTGGTAGAACACGTCCAGTTCATTCTGGGTCAGGGCGCGGCGCAGGTTGTTCTCAACGAACAGTTTGTAACTGGCCTCGGCATTCAGCGCTTCGGTAAAGACTTGCACCTGATGTTTGCCGTTGGCCTTGGCCTTGTGCAGGGCCAAACCGGCGTTACGCATCAGGGTTTGTGGATCACGGCCGTGCAGCGGCGCGCAGGCCAGGCCTACGGAGCCGGTGACGCTGATCAGTTGGTTGTCGACGAACATCGGTTTGTCGAGGGTCATCAGCAACTGGCTGGCGATCTGTTGGCCGGCCTCAAGGTCGGTGTTGTCGAGCAACACAGCGAATTCGTTACTGGCGAAACGGGCGAGGCTGCCGCTCGGGCTCAGGCTGTTGCGCAGACGGCGGGCGAGGCTGATCAACAGTTTGTCGCCGGTCTGATGGCCGAGGCTGTCGTTGATCCGTTTGAAATTGTCGATGTCCACCAGCAGCAGGCTGATCGGGGTATCGCTATCCCGGGCGAAGCGTTCGTCCAGATTACGGATAAATGCAGGCCGGTTGCCGAGGTTGGTCAGGTTGTCGGTGTACGCCAAACGCTCGATGCGTTGTTGCGCCAGTTTGGTCTGGGTGATGTCTTCGTAGATGCCGATGTAATGCGTCAGCTCACGGTTGTCGCCGTACACCTTGGAGATCGACAACTGGCCCCAGTACGGTTCGAGGTTTTTGCGGCGGCTCTTGAATTCGCCCTGCCAACTGTTGCTCTTGGCCAGCGCCGAGGGCGCGTCGAACAGCAGTTCGCTGAGGTTTTCCAGGGCCGGCAGTTCCGACAGGCGCTGGCCGTGGACTTCCTCGGTGGTGTACTGGGTGATGGCGGTGAAGCTGGGGTTGACGTACTCGACCACGCCGTCGCAGTTGACCAGCAAAAACGCGTTGGCACTTTGCTCGACCGCACGCTGGAACAGATGCAGGGCGCTGGTGGCGGTGCGGCGATTGTGGTTGTTGATCACTTGTGCGAACTGGTCGGCCAGTTCGCCGGCAAAGGCGATTTCATCGGACTGCCAGGCGCGGGTGACGCCGGTCTGTTCCAGGCACAACACGCCGACTACGTGGCCGTCGACGCGGATGCTGGCGTCGAGCATGGCATTGACGTCACGCGGGCGCAGGGCCTCGGCCATTTCGCGGGTACGCGGGTCACGCATCGCGTTGTGGGCGTCAATGGCGCGGCTACTGTGCAGCGCCTCCATATAGTCGGGGAAGCTGCTCACGTCGATCACGTCGGGCAGGATGTACTCCTGCGTTGCGCGGTGGTAAGCCGAGATCGGCACCAGTTGCTGGCCGTCGAGGTTCCACAGGCTGGCGCAGTCGATTTCGTAGATGTCGCAGGCACTGCGAGTGATCAGTTCGGCGGCTTCTTGCAGCGAGTTGTGCGTGCTGTAGCGCTGACGGGCGAGCAGCAGAATCAAATCTTGCTGGGCACGCACGCGTTCGAGGTGTTGCAGTTGTTCCTGCTGGGCGCGCTGGTTCAGTTCAAGGGCGATTTGCAGTCGGGAATTCTGGGTTTCGAGGTCAACGGAGGGCAGTGCTTGCGCATCGTCAAAGACCTTGTCAACCGCCAGCAGATAGCCGCGCAGCAGATGGCGGTTGTGCTGTTTATACGCCTCGCCGAGTTCGAGGATACTCAACATGCCTGCCATGGTGTGCAACGTATAGCGCACCAGATAGTACGGGCCCACGCTGAGCTGCTGCTGGATCGCGTCGTGCAGTTGATAACGCGCTTCGGGTTCCATCAGGCTGGCGTAAGGCGAGCCGACCAGCGCGCAGAGCTCGACGGCCGGTTGACCGAACTGGCGTTCGCAGTTGGGATCAAGAAACAGCATCGCCCAGCTGGCTTCATTCAAGCGCTCGAAACGCAGCATGCCGAGCCGCGAGGGCACAGGCAACTGCGTCACTACCTCGGCCGCCGTACGGCTGGCGGCATCGGGTTGGCTCTTCATGAAGGAAACTCGCTTGGAAATATGCTGAACGCGCCGGGCTCTCGCCCTCTTTACTGTTGCCTGCGGCAAGGTTGCATCATTGCGGCACTGACTGACAAGAGTGATGAAGGCCAAGTGCTATAAGAATGTGTCGGCTGCTCGGAGCATTTCTGCAGTGGGGGCGATAAAAGAGCCAAAGATCGCAGCTTGCGGCAGTGCCTGCGGGGGGTTGCAACCTATGCAGGCGCCGCCGAAGACTGCGATTTTTTGCGTTTCAGCGCAATTTCAGGCTGATGGTTTGCAGCTTTTTCCCGTTCTGATCGTGGTAATTGACCAAGATTTGATCAGTCTCGACCACCAGGTGGGCGAAGTTGTCCTCGCCGACCACCTCGCTGGTCAATTCATGCACATAGTCGCCCGCCGCCGTGCGCACCAACGGCTGATCAAGGATGAAGGTGGACGCCTTGGCGTACGGCAAGAGTTTGCTGTTGCACAGCGGCGAGGAAACGATGGTGTGGACTTCAAAGTCCGGATCCTGGCTGTGTGTCAGGCGCGACGTCAGCGAGCCGTGTACGTCGCCAGAAACGAACACGACATTTTTGATCTGTCGGGTGCGGATGGTTTCGAGCAGGCGCAGACGCTGTTCCGGAAAGGCTTTCCAGGCGTCATCGCCGTGAAACTTGCGATCCGGGTAAAACATGACACTGGTGACCACGAACTTGACCCGTGCCGGGCTGTTGATCAGCCATTTAAGCAATGCTTGCTCTTGCGCCTCATCGAGAATGCGTCGGTCACTGGCTGACAAGTTGCGGCGAGTGCGACTGTCGGTCACAAACCACTCGATATCGCCGTCACTGAATTGGTACCAATAGTGCTTAAGCGTTGAACGATCAACTTGACCACTCGTTGTCAGTGCGTGTGCCGGGCTGTGACTGACTTGATACAACTCATACGCGGCCATGGCATTGCGATACAACTCATGATCGGATTTACCGGCGTTTGCCGGCCAGTTGTCTTCGATTTCATGATCATCAAGAATCATGTAGGTCGACGTCGTTGACATCAGTCGTTGTATGTTGGGTTGTGAAAACGCTGCGCGGTACTTTGCAAGAATATCTTTATATTCCCGATCCGGTGCAATCAGGTTCAGGTCATCGACATAGATTTGATCTCCGGTCATGAGTGTTGCACTGATCGGCGGCTGTGCGCCTTCGATCAACTGGTTGATAGATGCAAAGATCCGGTCGCCTAAATGGGGCAGCGACGCGATACCTGCCGTCATGCGCAGGTAGCGGCATGAGCCGACGATGTATGCACGAGGTTGCAAGGCTTTGCTGGAGCGGGTGCGAAACCGGTAAATCTCCCTCGGCCACTGCAGCGGCAACTCCGCCACACTGTGAACGGTATGCACGGGATTCATCGGGCTGAACCATACTGCCTGGTACTCATACTCGGTATCAGTGCTCAAGTTGTTGAGTGTCAGTACTTCCGTCATGTCGCGTAGCGCGCTTAACTTGGCGAACGTACCTTTTGACCAGTGTTGTGATCCGGAACTGCGGTAACGGATTGCAGCAAATACTGCTGCATTGCTTTGATAATCGCCGCGAATAAGAATTCGCGCATGGTTAGTTGTGATGTGACCTATGAGTGGGCCAATAGTCGGTTTGAACATGTTCGAATCCATTCGAATTAACGTTTGATTGGGAATAACTAAGGCAAGAATTTTTAGTTAACTTTGCTGTGTCAAGACTAGTTATGTAGGGAATAAAAATATCGTCGCGAAGTGGACGGTGGTCGTAGCTGATGTCAGTACAACCTGTGGGAAAAAACCGCAGCTTGGTTTTCGCGAGACAAAAAAAAGCCCCGTCAAACTGACGGGGTTGAGGTACGAGCGTGTGGCGCTCGAAAACGTGAAACGCAAGCGGCCCTCCATTGCCGGAGGGCCGCTTGGGATTACAGCAGGATGGTGCGGATGTCCGCCAGCAGGCTGCCCAGACGCTGGGTGAAGCGTGCAGCGGCGGCGCCGTTGATCACTCGGTGATCGTAGGACAGCGACAGTGGCAGCATCAGTTTCGGCTGGAAGGCTTTGCCGTCCCAGACTGGCTGGATGGTTGCCTTGGAAACACCGAGAATCGCCACTTCCGGCGCGTTGACGATCGGCGTGAAGCCGGTGCCGCCAATGTGGCCGAGGCTGGAAATGGTGAAGCAGGCGCCTTGCATGTCGTCAGCGGTGAGCTTCTTGTCGCGGGCTTTGGCGGCCAGCGCAGCGGCTTCGGCTGCCAGTTGCAACAGGCTCTTCTGGTCGACGTTCTTGATGACCGGTACCAGCAGGCCATCCGGGGTGTCGACGGCGAAGCCGATGTTCACGTATTTCTTGCGGATGATCGCTTTGCCGCTTGGCGCCAGCGAACTGTTGAAGTCCGGCAGTTCCTTGAGCATGTGCGCGCACGACTTGAGCAGCAGCGGCAGGATGGTCAGCTTGACGCCAGCCTTCTCTGCAACGGCTTTCTGGGCAACGCGGAACGCTTCCAGCTCGGTGATATCAGCCGAATCGAACTGGGTCACGTGCGGGATGTTCAGCCAGCTGCGGTGCAGGCTCGACGCGCCGATCTGCATCAGGCGAGTCATCGGCACTTCTTCGATTTCGCCGAAACGGCTGAAGTCGACGACCGGAATCGGCGGGATGCCCGCGCCACCGGTTGCGCCAGCAGCAGCGGCCGGTGCTTCCTTGGCCTTCTGCATCATCGCTTTGACGTAAACCTGAACGTCTTCCTTGAGGATGCGACCGTGTGGGCCGCTGGCGCCGACCGCATTAAGTTCAACACCGAACTCACGGGCCAGTTGACGCACGGCAGGGCCGGCGTGCACTTTGGCGCCCGGTTTGGCCGGCGCCGCAACCGGCGCGGCGGCAGCAGGTGCAGCGACTGCCGGAGCAGCAGCGGCAGGCGCTGGAGCACTTGGCGCAGCAGCGGCTGGAGCCGGGGCAGCCGCAGGGGCCGCGCCTTTGACTTTCAGCTTGAGGATCAGGTCGCCGGTGCCGACTTCGTCGTCCAGCTTGATGGAAACGCTTTCCACCACGCCAGCGGCAGGCGATGGAATTTCCATGCTCGCCTTGTCGGATTCCAGGGTGATCAGCGATTGGTCAGCCTCGACGGTGTCACCAGCCTTGACCAACACTTCGATGATCTTGGCCTTGCCGGCCGAACCGATGTCCGGGACATGGATGTCCTGAACGCTGTCGGCCACTGGGGCTGCCGGGGCTGCCGCAGGAGCAGGTGCAGCAGCGGCTGGCGCAGCAGCCTGAGCCGGAGCGGCTGCAGCCGGCGCCGCAGCACCTGCCACTTCCAGGTCCAGAATCAGGTCGCCCGTGCCGACTTCGTCGTTGAGCTTGACGCTGATGGCCTTGACCACGCCCGCAGCAGGCGACGGGATTTCCATGCTCGCCTTGTCGGACTCCAGAGTGATCAGCGATTGATCAGCCTCGACGGTGTCGCCGACCTTGACCTGAATCTCAATGATCTGGGCCTTGCCCGACGAGCCGATGTCCGGCACGTGCACTTGCTGAACCGAAGCGGCAGCCGGGGCCGCGGCTGGTGCGGCAGCAGCAGGTGCGGCGGCCGGTTTTTCTTCGGCTTTGGCGGCAGGCGCGGCGGCAGGCGCAGGGGCCGCTTGCGCAGCGCCCTCGACTTCCAGCTCAAGCAGTTCGTCGCCTTCTTTCAGGCGGTCGCCCAGCTTCACTTTCAGGCTTTTGATGACGCCGGCCTTCGGGGCCGGCACTTCCATGCTGGCCTTGTCCGATTCCAGAGTCAGGATGCTCTGGTCGGCTTCGATGCGGTCGCCGACCTTCACAAACAGTTCAATTACTTCACCTTCACCGCTGCCGATGTCAGGTACGCGAATGAGTTCGCTCACAGGGTTTCTCCTCAGCAGTCCAGTGGGTTGCGTTTTTCCGGGTCGATGCCGAACTTGGTGATGGCTTCAGCCACGACCTTAGGTTCGATATCGCCACGGTCAGCCAGTGCTTCCAGGGCTGCCAGCACCACGAAATGACGGTCGACTTCGAAGAAATGACGCAGTTTCTTGCGGCTGTCGCTGCGGCCGAAACCGTCGGTGCCCAGGACTTTGAATTCCTTGGACGGTACCCACTGACGGATCTGCTCGGCGAACAGCTTCATGTAGTCGGTGGATGCAATGACCGGACCTTTACGGCCGCTCAGGCATTCTTCGACGTAGCTCTGCTTAGGCTTCTGGCCAGGTTTCAGACGGTTGCTGCGCTCTACGGCCAGGCCGTCGCGACGCAGTTCGTTGAAGCTGGTGACGCTCCATACGTCAGCGCCGATGTTGAACTCTTCACGCAGGATCTTCGCCGCTTCACGCACTTCACGCAGGATGGTGCCGGAGCCCATCAGCTGTACGTGGTGGGCTGCTTCGCGGGTGTCTTCTTCAAGCAGGTACATGCCTTTCTTGATGCCTTCTTCGGCACCGGCCGGCATGGCTGGCTGCTGGTACGACTCGTTCATCACGGTGATGTAGTAGAAGATGTCCTGTTGCTCTTCGGTCATCTTCTTCATGCCGTCCTGAATGATCACCGCCAGCTCGTAGCCGTAGGTCGGATCGTAGGTGCGGCAGTTCGGGATGGTGGCAGCCAGCAGGTGGCTGTGACCGTCTTCGTGCTGCAGACCTTCACCGTTCAGGGTGGTACGGCCGGCGGTGCCGCCGATCAGGAAGCCACGGGTACGGCTGTCGCCAGCGGCCCAGGCCAGATCGCCAATACGCTGGAAGCCGAACATCGAGTAGAAGATGTAGAACGGCAGCATCGGCTGGTTGTGGCTGGAGTACGAAGTACCGGCGGCGATGAAGGAACTCATGGCGCCCGCTTCGTTGATGCCTTCCTCAAGGATCTGACCTTTCTGGTCTTCCTTGTAGAACATCACCTGGTCTTTATCGACTGGCTCGTAGAGCTGGCCAACGGACGAGTAGATGCCCAGTTGACGGAACATGCCTTCCATACCGAAGGTACGGGCTTCGTCCGGGATGATCGGTACGATGCGCGGGCCGATTTCCTTGTCCTTGACCAGTTGCGCGAGGATCCGCACGAACGCCATGGTGGTGGAAATTTCGCGGTCGCCGGAACCGTCGAGGATGGCCTTGAGGGTGTCCAGGTCCGGCGTCGGTACGCTGAAGCTCTTTGCGCGGCGCTGAGGCACGAAACCGCCCAGTGCAGTGCGACGCTCGCTCAGGTAACGGGCTTCGGCGCTGTTTGGCTCTGGCTTGAAGAACGGCAGGTTCTCCAGCTCTTCGTCCTTGACCGGAATGTCGAAGCGGTCGCGGAACAGCTTCAGGCTTTCAACATCGACTTTCTTGGTGTTGTGCGCGGTGTTTTTCGCTTCGCCGGCACCGGTGCCATAACCCTTGATGGTCTTGGCCAGGATGACGGTCGGTTGTTCTTTGTGGTTGACCGCTTCGTGGTACGCCGCGTAGACCTTGTACGGGTCGTGGCCGCCACGGTTGAGTTTCCAGATCTCGTCGTCGGACAGGTCTGCAACCATCGCCTTGAGTTCTGGCGTGTTGAAGAAGTGTTCACGGACGAACGCGCCGTCTTTGGCTTTGTAGTTCTGGTACTCGCCGTCAATGACTTCGTCCATGCGACGTTGCAGGATGCCGTCGACGTCTTTGGCCAGCAGTGGGTCCCAGAAACGGCCCCAGATGACTTTGGTCACGTTCCACTGAGCACCGCGGAACACGCCTTCGAGTTCCTGGATGATCTTGCCGTTGCCGCGAACCGGGCCGTCCAGGCGCTGCAGGTTGCAGTTGATGACGAAGATCAGGTTGTCCAGTTTCTCGCGGCCGGCCAGGGAGATCGCGCCCAGGGATTCGGGCTCGTCGCACTCGCCGTCGCCCAGGAAGCACCAGACTTTCTGTTTGCCCGGCTGGATGAAACCGCGATGTTCCAGGTACTTCATGAAGCGTGCCTGGTAAATCGCCTGGATCGGGCCCAGACCCATCGATACGGTCGGGAACTGCCAGAAGTCAGGCATCAGCCAAGGGTGCGGGTAGGACGACAGGCCCTGACCGTCGACTTCCTGGCGGAAGTTGTTCATCTGGTCTTCGGTGATGCGGCCTTCCATGAACGCACGGGCATATACGCCTGGCGAGGTGTGGCCCTGGAAGTAGATCAGGTCGCCGCCGTGTTCGTCGGTCGGGGCCTGGAAGAAATAGTTGAAGCCGATGTCATACAGGGTCGCGCTGGAAGCGAAGCTGGAGATGTGACCACCCAGGTCAGAATCTTTCAGGTTCGTACGCATTACCATGGCCATCGCGTTCCAGCGTACCAACGAGCGAATGCGGCGTTCCATGAACAGGTCGCCAGGCATGCGTGCTTCGTGGGTTACCGGGATGGTGTTGCGGTAAGGCGTGGTGATGGCGTAAGGGAGCTGCGAGCCGCTGCGGGTCGCGAGTTCACCCATACGGGTCATCAGATAGTGAGCACGGTCTTCGCCTTCTTTGTCGAGAACCGATTCCAGGGCGTCCAGCCATTCCTGGGTTTCGACGGGATCGAGGTCTTGCATGGCTTGCTCCAGGGCGGAAAGGCTTCCAGAATCGGTTGCCTGAGTTTGCGACTGGCCTTGTGGGCAGACGATTTAAAATTCTTGGATTGCCGACAGGTTGTTCCGGCGGCGTGTAGTTTTACTACAAATCTTCCGGCATTTCAGCCTTTCGGATGTATAGACGAGTAGTAAAACTACAGATGAAAGGCTTGTGGCCTCTGACTGCGTTGTGAGAATAATCGTTAAGGTTGGTCGATTACCATCCAGAAAAGGTGAAAGTTTGATGTTGGCTGCCAAAGAAAAAGAAATATCAGCTATTTCTAACTTTTGTTCGACAGTCCTTCGCGTAGCGGGTTTTCATCATTCACTACAAGCGGCCATTTCCACGCCGATCAAGGATAGACCATGACCCTGCCCGTGCTTGCCGAACTGCCCGCCATTCTCCTGCCGTTGGTCAGCCGATCCGAGCAGTCGTTCCGTACGGCCGTCGCTTCGCTGGAAGACGATCACGGCTTCTCGACCTGGACGCCGGAGCGCTGGGCGCAATTCGCCCGCGTCACCGCGGCCAGCGAGTTCGTCATTGAACAGAGCGTTCGTGACCCTTTGATGTTGCTGTCGCTGGTGCAATCCGGCGAACTCGAGCGCTCCTATGCCCCCGGTGAACTGTGTGCGCAGATTGCCACTGCCGTAAATGCTGCGCAGACCGAAGATGAACTCGGGCGCGTATTGCGCCGTCAGCGTGCGCGCCATCAGGTGCGGATCATCTGGCGTGACCTGACCCGGCAGGCCAGCCTGGTGCAGACCTGTCGCGACCTCTCGGACATGGCCGACGCCAGCATCGACCAAGCTTATCAATGGCTGTACAGCCGCCATTGCCAGCAATTTGGCACGCCGACCGGGCGTCGCAGCGGCGAGCCGCAGCAAATGGTCATCCTCGGCATGGGCAAGCTCGGCGCGGTCGAGCTTAACCTGTCCTCGGACATCGACCTGATCTTCGCCTACCCCGAGGGCGGCGAAACCGTCGGCGTGAAGCGCGCGCTGGATAACCAGGAATTTTTCATCCGCCTCGGTCAGCGTCTGATCAAGGCCCTCGATCCGATGACCGTCGATGGCTTCGTGTTCCGTGTCGACATGCGCCTGCGCCCTTACGGTTCGTCCGGCGCGCTGGTGCTGAGCTTCAATGCACTGGAGCAGTATTACCAGGATCAGGGCCGCGACTGGGAACGCTACGCGATGATCAAGGCGCGGGTGGTGGCCGGTGATCAAGTGGCCGGTGAGCAGTTGCTCGACATGCTGCGGCCGTTCGTTTACCGGCGTTATCTGGACTTCTCGGCGATCGAAGCACTGCGCACCATGAAGCAGTTGATTCAGCAGGAAGTGCGGCGCAAAGGCATGGCCGACAACATCAAACTGGGCTCGGGTGGCATCCGCGAGGTCGAGTTCATCGCCCAGGCCTTTCAACTGATTCACGGTGGCCGCGATCTGAGTCTGCAACAGCGTCCTCTATTAAAGGTGCTGAGCACGCTGGAAGGGCAGGGGTACTTGCCGCCAGCGGTGATCAGCGAGTTGCGCGAAGGTTACGAATTCTTGCGTTACACCGAACACGCGATTCAGGCGATTGCCGACCGCCAGACCCAGATGCTGCCGGACGGCGCTCAGGATCAGGCGCGAATTGCTTTCATGCTCGGGTTTGCTGACTGGGCGTCTTTCCACGAAAAACTGATGTTCTGGCGCGGCCGCGTGGCCTGGCACTTTGCGCAGGTGATCGCCGATCCCGATGAGGAAGAGGGCGCCGAAAGCGAAGTGGTGGTGGGCGGTGAATGGCTGCCGCTGTGGGAAGAGGCGCAGGACGAAGAGGCGGCGTGCCGTCAGTTGCAAGAGGGTGGGTTTGGCGATGCGAGCAAAGCGCTGAAGGCACTGGCGAGTCTGCGCGGCAGTCCGCAATTGCGTGCGATGCAGCGATTGGGGCGTGAGCGTCTCGATGCGTTTATCCCGCGTTTGCTCGCCCAAGCGGTCGAGCATGACAACCCGGATCTGGTACTTGAACGTGTGCTGCCACTGGTGGAGGCCGTTGCCCGGCGCTCGGCTTATTTAGTGTTGCTGACCGAAAACCCCGGTGCGCTGCGCCGTTTGCTGACGCTGTGTGCGGCGAGCCCGTGGATTGCCGAGCAGATCACCCGCTTCCCGCTGCTGCTCGACGAGTTGCTCAACGAAGGTCGACTGTTCAAGCCGCCGCTGGCACCGGAATTGGCCGCTGAGTTGCGCGAGCGTCTGACGCGCATTCCCGAAGACGACCTAGAGCAACAAATGGAAGCCCTGCGCCACTTCAAACTGGCGCACCGCTTGCGCGTCGCGGCTTCGGAAATCGCCGGCAGTTTGCCGCTGATGAAAGTCAGCGATTACCTGACCTGGTTGGCCGAGGCCATTCTCGAACAAGTGCTGGCCCTGGCCTGGCGTCAAACGATCGCCAAATACGGCACGCCGCTGCGCACCGACGGCACCTTGTGTGATCCCGGCTTCATCATTGTCGGTTATGGCAAAGTCGGCGGTCTGGAGTTGGGGCATGGTTCCGATCTGGATCTGGTGTTCATCCATGACGGCGATCCGCAGGCGGAAACCGATGGCCCGAAACCGATCGATGGGGCGCAGTTCTTCACCCGGCTCGGCCAGCGGATCATTCACTTGCTGACGGCGCAGACCAACTCCGGCCAGCTCTATGAAGTGGATATGCGTCTGCGTCCGTCCGGTGCGTCCGGGCTGTTGGTCAGTTCGCTCGGCGCGTTTGCCCGCTATCAGGAAAATGAAGCATGGACGTGGGAGCATCAGGCTTTGGTGCGCGCTCGGGTGTTGGTCGGCAGCCAGGATGTCGGTCAGGCCTTCGAGAAAGTCCGCGCTCAAGTGTTGGGCAAAGCGCGGGATCTGGCGAAGCTGCAACAGGAAGTCAGCGAAATGCGTGCGAAGATGCGCGACAACCTCGGCAGCAAGAGCACTGCGGCCGGTACAGCGGCAAATGCCTTCGAGGCCACGGCGCCGTTCGACCTCAAGCAGGACGCCGGAGGTATCGTCGATATTGAATTTATGGTGCAATACGCGGCCCTGGCGTGGTCGCAAAGCCATCCGCCATTGCTGCGCTGGACCGATAACATCCGCATTCTGGAAGAGCTGGAGCACGAAGGGCTGATGCCTGCCGAAGAGGCCAGCCTGTTGCGTGAGGCGTATAAAGCCTACCGCTCCGCCGCCCACCGGCAGGCGTTGCAGAAGGATGCCGGGGTGATCCCGGGTGACCAGTTTGCCGATGAGCGTCGGCAGGTAGTGCGGATCTGGCGCGAGTTGGGGCTAAGCTGAAGTGCGCCAATGAAGGTAATGAGATTCAGAAGTGGGAGCGAGCCCGCTCCCACAGTGATCTGCGGTGAGTCGCAGATATGTGAACAGATGCAAAACCCTGTAGGAGCGAGCCTGCTCGCGATCGTGGAGTGACACTCGACAGTCATGTTGAAGGTAATGACCCATCGCAAGCAGCCTGTGTTCCCACCGTGATTATCGAGGCGGGGAGGCGTAATGCCTCCCCGGTTCGTTTTTGGAAACCACATGAATATTCTGATCGTTGGGCCCAGTTGGGTCGGTGACATGGTGATGGCGCAGACCCTGTTTCAGTGTCTCAAGCAACGCCACCCGCAATGCGAAATCGACGTACTGGCCCCAGAGTGGAGCCGGCCGATCCTTGAGCGCATGCCGCAAGTGCGCAAGGCCTTGAGCTTTCCGCTCGGCCACGGCGCGCTGGAGTTGGCGACGCGTCGGCGCATCGGCAAATCCCTGGCCGGTCAGTACGATCAGGCGATCCTGTTGCCCAACTCGCTGAAGTCGGCGCTGGTGCCGTTTTTTGCCGGCATCAAGACACGCACCGGTTGGCGCGGCGAGTTCCGCTACGGCCTGCTCAACGACGTGCGCACTCTCGACAAAGAGCGTTATCCGCTGATGATCGAGCGCTTCATGGCTCTGGCCTATGACGCGAACGCCGAGCTGCCAAAACCTTATCCGCGTCCGAGCCTGCAAATCGATCCGGTGAGCCGCGAAGCGGCACTGGCCAAATTTGGCCTGACCCTCGATCGCCCGGTGTTGGCCTTGTGCCCCGGTGCCGAGTTCGGCGAGTCCAAACGCTGGCCGTCGGAGCATTACGCCAAGGTCGCCGAAGCGCGTATTCGTGAGGGCTGGCAGGTGTGGCTGTTCGGTTCGAAGAACGATCATGCGGTGGGCGAAGACATTCGCGCGCGGCTGATTCCCGGTTTGCGTGAAGAGTCGGTGAACCTCAGTGGCGACACGTCCTTGGCCGAGGCTATCGATTTGATGTCCTGCGCCGATTCGGTGGTGTCCAACGACTCCGGCCTGATGCACGTCGCCGCCGCGCTGAACCGGCCATTGGTGGCGGTCTACGGTTCGACTTCGCCAGGCTTTACCCCGCCGCTGGCCGAGCATGTCGAAATCGTCCGTCTGGGCCTTGAATGCAGTCCGTGCTTCGACCGTACTTGCCGGTTTGGCCATTACAACTGCCTGCGCCAATTAATGCCGGACGCGGTCAACGATGCCTTGCAGAAGCTGCACGGCTCTGTGGTCGAGGTTCATTAAGTTGCGGGTATTGCTGATCAAGACTTCTTCGCTGGGCGACGTGATTCACGCGTTGCCAGCGCTGACCGACGCGGCTCGGGCCATTC
Source organism: Pseudomonas sp. RA_15y_Pfl2_54 (assembly GCF_963971015.1). Taxonomy (NCBI): domain Bacteria; kingdom Pseudomonadati; phylum Pseudomonadota; class Gammaproteobacteria; order Pseudomonadales; family Pseudomonadaceae; genus Pseudomonas; species Pseudomonas sp. RA_15y_Pfl2_54. The sequence continues at coordinate 56,956 of NZ_CAXAPN010000006.1, read as the reverse complement.
CCGGGATCAAGTTCGACTGGGTGGTGGAAGAAGGCTTCGCCGAGATTCCGACCTGGCACCCGGCCGTCGGCAAGGTGATTCCGGTGGCGATCCGCCGCTGGCGCAAAAACCTCTGGCAGACCCTCAAGAGCGGCGAGTGGAAACGCTTCAAGCAAAGCGTGCGCGCGAGCAAGTACGACTTGGTGATCGACGCCCAGGGCCTGCTGAAAAGCGCCTGGCTGACCCGCTACGTCAAGGCCCCTGTGGCCGGTCTCGATAAAGGTTCAGCGCGTGAGCCGATCGCGGCGCGTTTTTATGATCGAAAGCTCGCCGTGGCGCGGGGGCAGCACGCCGTTGAGCGGGTGCGGCAGTTGTTTGCCATCGCCCTCGGTTATGACCTGCCCAAGGGGCTGGGCGATTACGGCCTGAGTGTCGAGCGACTGGTGGAGTTGCCGCGCAAGAGTGCTTTCGTGGTGTTCCTCCATGGCACGACGTGGGATACCAAACACTGGCCGGAAGCCTATTGGCGTGAGCTGACCGAACGTGTCGGTTACCTCGGCGTCGGCGTGAAGCTGCCGTGGGGCAATCCGCTGGAGAAGGCCCGTGCCGAGCGCATCGCGGCGGGCTTCAAACACGCCGAAGTCTTGCCGAAGCTGAACCTGGCCGGTGTCGGCAAAGTGTTGGCCGGCGCCCAAGCCTGCGTGGCAGTGGACACCGGTCTCGGCCATTTGGCCGCGGCGCTGGATGTCCCAACGATTTCGCTGTTCGGCCCGACCAATCCGGGCCTGACTGGCGCCTACGGCAAAGTGCAGATTCACTTGGCCAGCGACTTTTCGTGCGCGCCGTGCCTGCAAAAGAAATGTACCTACCAACCGACTGCGCAGGATGCCCGTCAGTTTGACCTGAAACGCGAGCAGCCTCTGTGCTTCACGCGTGTGAATCCCGAGCGTGTCGCCAGCCGACTGAGCACGTTGTTAATGGCTGAGGAGCTGCGCTGATGCAATTGGCATTTGTCCTGTACAAATATTTTCCGTTCGGTGGCTTGCAGCGCGACTTCATGCGCATCGCCCTCGAATGCCAGCAGCGCGGCCACCAGATTCGCGTCTACACCCTGATCTGGGAAGGCGATGTACCGCCCGGTTTCGAAGTGCTGGTGGCGCCGGTCAAGGCGTTCTTCAACCATCGGCGCAACGAAAAGCTCACCGCGTGGATGGAGGCCGATCTGGCCAGGCGGCCGGTGGATCGCTTGATCGGCTTCAACAAAATGCCGGGTCTGGACGTTTACTACGCCGCTGACGGCTGTTTCGAAGACAAGGCGCAGAACCTGCGCAACTCGTTGTATCGCCGCTGGGGCCGCTATCGCCACTTCGCCGAGTACGAGCGTGCGGTGTTCGCCAAAGACGCGAAGACGCAAGTGCTGATGATTTCCGAAGTCCAGCAACCGCTGTTCATCAAGCATTACGACACGCCGATCGAACGCTTCCATCTGCTGCCGCCGGGTATTGCCCAGGATCGTCGGCGCCCGGCGGATGCCGGTGAGATTCGCGCCGGGTTCCGCGCTGAATTCAACCTCAAGGACGACGATCTGCTGCTGGTGCAGATCGGCTCCGGGTTCAAGACCAAGGGCGTGGATCGCAGCCTCAAGGCGCTGGCCGCGTTGCCCGCTGAGCTGAAGAAACGCACCCGGCTGTTTGTAATCGGCCAGGATGACCCCAAATTGTTCCAGGTGCAGAGTGCAACTTTGGGCCTGGGCGACAACGTGACGTTTCTCAAGGGCCGCAGCGATATCCCGCGGTTTCTGCTTGGCGCCGATCTGTTGATCCATCCGGCGTACAACGAGAATACCGGCACAGTGCTGCTTGAAGCGCTCGTCGCCGGTTTGCCGGTGCTGGTCAGCGCGGTCTGCGGTTACGCCCATTACATCGCTGAGGCGGATGCCGGGCGGGTGCTGGACGAGCCGTTCGATCAGGCGCAACTGACCCGGTATTTGACAGACATGTTGACCGATGACTCTGCGCGCGCGGCCTGGAGCCGCAACGGTGTGGCCTTCGCCGAGACGGCCGACCTCTACAGCATGCCGCAGCACGCGGCCGATGTGATTCTGGCGGAGCACGCTTAAATGAAGTTGATGCTGGCTGAACCGTTCAAGAGCCTCTGGGCTGGACGCGACCCGTTCACTGAAGTCGAAGGCTTGCAGGGCGAGGTTTACCGCGAGCTCGAAGCGCGCCGGACATTACGCACGGAAGTCGACGGCAACGGATTTTTCGTCAAGATCCACCGCGGCATCGGCTGGGGCGAGATCTTCAAGAACCTGCTGACTGCCAAGCTGCCGGTGCTCGGCGCGGGTCAGGAGTGGAAGGCCATCCAGCGTTTGCAGGAAGTCGGTGTGCCGACCATGACCGCCGTTGCCTACGGCGAGAAGGGCAGCAACCCGGCCGATCAGCATTCGTTTATCGTCACCGAAGAGCTGGCGCCGACTATCAGTCTGGAAGACTTCAGCATCGACTGGGTCAAGCAGCCACCGCAGCCTAAACTCAAGCAGGCGCTGATCGCCGAGGTGGCGCGGATGACCGGCATGATGCACCGCGCCGGCGTCAATCACCGCGACTGCTACATCTGCCACTTCCTGTTGCACACCGACAAACCGGTGACGGCCGAGGACTTCAAGCTCTCGGTGATCGACCTGCACCGGGCCCAGACCCGCGCGGTCATCACCCAGCGCTGGCGCAACAAGGACCTGGCGGCGCTGTACTTTTCCGCGCTGGACATCGGCCTGACTCGCCGCGACAAACTGCGCTTCCTCAAAGGCTACTTCCAGCAACCGCTGCGCCAGATTCTGGCTGAAGAAGCGCCGTTGCTGAGCTGGCTGGAAGGCAAGGCCAACAAACTCTACGAGCGTAAGCAGCGTTACGGGGATGCGCTCTGATGGCGGGTTGGACTCTTGAACCGCAATACAGTGATCTCGCCGAAGATTTCGGCAGCCTCCAAGCTGTCTTTGCCCTGCAAGGCGAGCGTCTGACCCGCGACCCGCTGTCCGAGGTCATTCGCGTACAGCGCAATGGCGTCAACTATTACGTCAAGCGCTACGTCGGCGCCGGTAAAGGCTTGCGCCGTTATCTTGGCAAGCCGCGGGTGAAGATGGAGTGGCAGAATCTCAAGCGTTTCGCCAAGTGGGACATTCCCACTGCCGAAGTGGTGGCTTGGGGGCTGGAGCGCCGTGGCGCGGCGTACGATCGAGGGGCGATGATCACTCGCGAGCTGCCCAACACTGAAGACCTCTCGGCACTCGCCGAGCGCAAGGACCCGAAACTCAAGGATCGTGCCTGGGTCGATGGTGTCAGCCGGCAGTTGGCCGCTTATACCCGCACGATGCACGATCACCGCTTTACCCATAACGATCTGAAATGGCGCAACCTGTTGATTGATGACCAGGCGCGGATATTTCTGATCGATTGCCCCAATGGCGAGTTCTGGCGCGGCTTCTGGCTCAAATATCGGATCACCAAGGATCTGGCCTGTCTCGACAAACTCGCCAAATATCACCTGTCCAATACCCAACGCCTGCGCTTCTATAAGCAATATCGCCAGTGCGACCGGCTGAATGCGGCCGATAAGAAACGGATTCGGCACGTGGTGAGATTTTTCGAGGGACGTGAATGACTGATTTTCTGGCCGAAGAAGACCGCGCGCTGCTTGAACGCCATGGTCTGGGCACTTTTGACGCTCTGTGGGCCAAGCAACTGGAAGCGGTGGATGAGCCGAATACGGCCCGTGGCGGCTGGAGCAGCGTCTTCCGTATGGACCTGGAAGGGCAGGGTTACTACCTCAAGCGCCAGAGCAATTATCTGACGCGCACCCTGCATGCGCCCTTCGGCGAGCCAAGCTTTGCCCGCGAGTTCCGTAATATCAGCCGATATCGCAAGCTGGGCATTCCCGCGTTGCAGGCGGCTTTTTTCGGTGAGCGCAAAGTCGATGGCGAAGTCCGGGCGATCCTGTTGACGCGCGCGCTGGACGGCTGGAACGATCTGGAATCGCTGCTCGCGAGCTGGGCAGATCTTAGCGCCGCTCAGCACTCGGCCATCCTCAAGGCCTGTGGGCTGCTGGCTCGGCATCTGCACGGCGTACGACAGGTGCATGGCTGCTTCTACCCCAAACACATTTTTCTGCGGGCCACCGGTGACGGGTATCAGGCGCAACTGATCGACCTGGAGAAAACCCGGCCGTTGTTGTTCGGCATGCGTGACCGGATCAAGGATCTGGAGCCCCTGCAACGTCGCGCTACGGCGTGGGGCGAGCCGCAACTGCGTGAATTGCTGGCGGCATATCTCGATCAACCGACCACCAGTGCGCTGCTCGATCATTGGCTCGTTCGCCTGACCGCGCGCCGCAGCCACAAGGAGACTCGCTGATGCAATTGTCCGAGCTGGCCGCTGCCGGGCGAACCCCGCAACTGCCACTGACGGTGACCCTGGCCGATGCTGCCGGTGTTGCGGATTTGCAGTTGCTGAGTCTGCTGCGGGTCTTGCCGGGGCAGCGCTACGTCGGCGCGGGTGTCTGGCGCGGCCGGCCAGTGCTGGCCAAATTGCTGGTCGGCAGCAAGGCATCCCGGCATTTTCAGCGTGAGCTGGACGGCGTGCGCTTGCTGGCCGCGCAAGGCATGACCACGCCGTTGCTGTTGGCCGATGGCCTGAAGGACGGTGAGGGGGGCTGGCTGCTGTTCGAATTCCTTGAAGGCGCCGAAAGCCTCGGCGATGCCTGGGCGAAAGTCGAGTCGCTGCCGGTGCTGGCGGATGAACAGTCTGCGGTGTTGGCCGAGGCGCTTGGCACCATTGGCGAGCTGCACGGCAAGGGGCTCTGGCAGGAAGATTTGCATCTGGACAATCTGCTGCGTCACGGCGGTCAGTTGTACTTGATCGACGGTGCCGGGATTTGTGTGGAAACCGCCGGTCAGCCGTTGTCGCGACAAAAGGTTCTGGAAAATCTCGGAGTGTTTTTCGCCCAGTTGCCCAAGGCGCTGGAACCGTTTACCGAAGAACTGTTGGTGTATTACTTGCTGAGCAACAGCGAGCACGCGCTGCCGCTGGAAGCCTTGCAGAAACAGATCGACAAGGTGCGCCGCTGGCGTCTGAAGGATTACCTGATCAAGGTCGGTCGCGAATGCACGCTGTTCAGCGTCCGGCGTGGCGCGTTCGGCTTGCGCGCCATTCGTCGCGAGGAAGAGGCGGCGATGGTGCCGGTGCTTGAGAGCGCCGATGCGTTGCTTGATAAGGGCCATCTCTACAAGACTGGCGGCGCCGCGAGCGTCGGCAAGGTCGAAGTTGGCGCCCGCACGCTGGTGATCAAACGCTACAACATCAAGGGATTTGCCCATTGGCTCAAGCGGTTCTGGCGCCCGAGTCGTGCCTGGCATTCGTGGCGTGAAGGCAATCGCCTGGCGTTTCTCGGTATTGCCACGCCCAAACCGCTGGCGGTGCTGGAGAAGCGCTTTTTGTGGTTACGCAGTCGCGCCTATCTGGTGACCGAGTTCCTGCCCGGGCCGGACATCATCGAGCGCTTTGCGCCTTACGTTGAAAGCGGTGAAGCGCCGGAAGCGGAGTTGCAGGCGCTGGATCAGTTGTTCGCCAGATTGATTGACGAGCGGATCAGCCATGGCGACTTCAAGGGACACAATCTGTTCTGGCAGGATGATCGCTGGGCGCTGATCGATCTGGACTCGATGTGCCAGCATGGATCTGTCGGCAGTTTCGCGCCGGCCTATGCTCGTGACCGTGCGCGATTCATGCGCAACTGGCCCGAAAGCAGCGCGCTGTATCAGATTATTGATCTGCGGTTGCCGAAAGATATTTCCAGCGTGCCCTGAGACAAACCAGCAGTAGAGGACAAGATTCAGCGACTTGTCCTACAGCTTCTCCAGAAGCCATGAACTGTGCCCTGTTCAGTCCAGATGCTAATTTGCCCAACGACCTTGGAGGGCGAATTTTGACCATTAAACAGGCTGCAACGCTGGGTGTGTTTTCATTGATTCTGGCTGGCTGTGGCAGCGCCATGACTGTCCTGCAGGATGATGCCGACGTCGCGCGGGACATGCGCAAGCAAAAAACCTACTGCCAGTCCATTCCACGCATTTACAGTGGGTTGGCCTATGATTTTTGCGTGTTGAACGCACCGCCTGATCCAGGCGGCTATCTTGTCCCGTTCGTGTTGCTGGACTTGCCCTTGTCCGGGGTGTTCGACACCGTTGCGCTGCCTTATACGATTTATCGTCAGGCCACTGAAGGCAATATCGGTATCTACTGGCGCAAGGGCGGTTATTGAGTCTTCAGGCAAGGTTTATCCAAACCATTCGCTGCGGGTCAATTCGCACAGGGTAATTCCCGTCATGTTTACGCTATAATCCCGCCCTTTAGCTGTCTCTCGCCCGGAGTGAGGACACATACATCTTCAAGGCGCATCGCGCCTGAACGCAGACTAAAGAGGCTAGACCCCTGTGGCATTGACGATTCTTGGCCTGTCCGGCGCCCTTAGCCATGACCCTTCAGCAGCCTTGTACATCGACGGCAAGCTGGTGGCGGCGGCTGAAGAAGAGCGCTTCGTACGCGATAAGCATGCAAAGAACCGCATGCCCTACGAATCGGCGAAGTTCTGTCTTGAGCAGGCCGGTATCAAGCCGTCCGACGTTGACGTAGTTGCGATCCCGTTCGCTCCGATCAGCCTGTTCGGCAAGGCGCGCTGGCACTACGCCAAGCGTTACTGGTACGCGCCGGATCGCGCCCTGGATGCGATTCTGATGGGCAACCGCCGCTACAAGCGCTACCGCAACAAGATTGTCTGGTGCCTGGAGCAATTGGGTTTTGATCCGAAAAAGATCAAGATCGAACCAGTCGAGCACCACTTGGCTCACGCCTCCAGCGCCTACCACTGCTCCGGTTTCAAAGAAAAAACCGCGATCCTCGGTATCGACGGCAAGGGCGAGTACGCCACGACTTTCTTCGGTTATGGCGAAAACGGCAAGATCCACAAGATCAAGGAATTCTTCGACCCTGACTCCCTCGGCGGCTTGTATGGCGCGATCACCGAGTTCCTCGGTTTCGAGATGCTCGACGGCGAGTTCAAGGTCATGGGCATGGCACCGTACGGTGACGCCAGCAAATACGATTTCTCGCGCTTGGCTTCGTTCGAAAATGGCGAATTGGTGATCAACACCGACTACGCCAACGTCATCGGCCTGCGTCGCTACAAAGAGAAGGGCAAAGGCTTCTACTTCTCGCCGAAGCTGATCGAATGGCTCGGGCCGAAACGTGAAGGTGACATCGCTGACGAACCTTACATCCACTACGCCGCGAGCATGCAAGCGCTGTTCGAGAAACTGGCGCTGCAAATGATCGACCATTACCTGGGCGATGTGCTCAAGGAAACCGGCAAACTGGCTTTTGCCGGTGGCTGTGCGTTGAACGTCAAGCTGAACCAGAAAATCATTGCTCGTGACGACATCAAGGAGTTGTTCGTACAACCGGCGTCCGGCGATGCCGGCACGGCGGTCGGCGCAGCAGCCTATGTGTCCCATGCCCGTGGCGTTCCGGTCGAGAAGATGGAGCACGTCTACCTCGGCCCGTCTTACAGCAACGAAGACGTGATCGCCGCCTGCGCCCGTCACGAGAGCAAGCCGGTCTGGCGCAAGCTCGACAACATGCCCGAGCAGATCGCCAAAATCATGGTTGACGGCAATCCGGTGGCCTGGTTCCAGGGCCGCATGGAATTCGGTCCGCGTGCGCTGGGTGGCCGTTCGATCATTGGCTGCCCGAGCGTCCCCGGTGTCGCCGACCGCATCAATCATCAGATCAAGTTCCGCGAGCGCTGGAGGCCTTTCTGCCCGTCGATGCTCGACACCGTCGCCCCGCAGATGATCAAGATCGATCACCCGGCGCCGTTCATGACCTTCACCTTTGAAGTGGCTGAAGAGTGGAAGACCCGCGTGCCGGAAGTCGTCCACGAAGATGGCACTTCCCGGGCCCAGGTACTCAAGCGCGAATACAACCCGCGCTACTACGACATGATGAAGGCGCTGGAAAGCCTCACTGGAAATGGCGTATCGCTGAACACCTCGCTCAACCGCCGTGGTGAGCCGATGATCTGCTCGCCGACCGACGCGCTGAACATGTTTTTTGGCTCCGATCTGGAATACCTGATCATGGAAGATATTCTGGTAGTCAAAGAAGGCACAAACGCTTATGACACGCTCGGCTGAACGCCATGTGCTGCAGTTCTGTCACGGCTATGACGGGCCGTTCCTCGACTGCGCGCGGCAGTACGCCAGCCTGTTCGCGGGCACAGGCTATCGGGTGACCACGGTCTTTCTGACCGGCGTCGCCGATAGCGAAGTCGCCGCGGCGTGTGCTTCAGATGAAGTGTTGTTCATGGAATACAGTTCCAAGGCTATTCGTGGCCTGAAGCTGGGCGCTATCGGCGATCTGCGAAAGATCGCCGCTTCACGCAACTTCAGTTTCTGTATTGCCCATCGTTTCAAGCCGATTTACATCGCCTTACTGGGTACTTCGCTGCCGGTGATCGGCGTACACCACGCGTTCGACGATTACAAACGCGGCACGCGCAAGCTGTTCGCGCACATTTTTCGTAAGCGCCTGAGTCTGCTCGGGGTGTCTGATGCGGTGCGTGACGATATGCGCCGATATCTGCCGAAGTGGCCAGCGACGCGGATTCAGACGTTGTACAACCGCATCGACGTGGCTGCATTGCAAGCCTCTCAGATGTCAGTCGGCGAGGCTCGGGAGACACTGGGGCTGTCGGCGGACGCGTTTATCGTCGGCAACGTCGGACGGCTTCACCCGGACAAGGATCAGGCCACGCTGTTGCACGGTTTTGCCGCGGCTTTGCCCGGTCTGCCGGACAACAGCCAGTTGGTGATCCTCGGCGAGGGCCGTCTGGAGCAAGATCTCAAGGCACTGGCTCGCGAGCTGGGTGTTGGCGACCGCGTGATGTTTCTCGGTCAAGTGTCGCAAGCGCGCAATTACTTCCGCGCGTTTGACGTATTTGCCCTGAGTTCTGATCACGAACCGTTTGGTATGGTGCTGCTGGAGGCGATGGCCGCCGGTGTGCCATTGCTGAGCACAGCGTGTGGTGGGGCAAAGGAAGTGGTTGAAGGCGTGGGCATTCTGTTCCCTATGGGCGACGCCCAACACCTTGCGCAAGGCCTGCAACATCTGGCGGGAATGAATGATCAACAGCGTCTTCAGTGCGCCGAGCTGATGCTCGACCGTTTACGTGAGCGCTTCTCCGACAGCGCGGTGTACGACACCTTCTGGCGTTTGCCGCAAGTTACCGATCTGGCACCGAGGGGCTGATGCTCAACCGATTTCAAGGCTGGCGCGAACGTGGCTGGTCGCCCGTTGACGCCTCCACCTATGCAACAGCCTGGCAGCGTTTTGGCGGCAGCGTCGCGACTCACCCGCTGGTGGTTGAGCGTCTGGCCGATCTGGCCGGCATCCCGGTGCGCTATCTGGCGTGGGAGCAGGACGGTGACGTCAAAGCCGCGATCCCGACCTGGGGCCGTGATCTGGCCTTATCCAAGGACGTACTTAAACGCAGCGGGAAAAAAGGCTTGTTCGACCTCGGCAACGCTGAGTTGATCTTGCCGGCTGCCGCTGATGCTCAGGCTCCGCTGCGTCATCGCGCACGCTATCTGTCGGCGCTCAACGAAAACCGTTTCAGCGGTATGAAGTTGCAGACCGAACAACTGGCCATGGCCCGTACGCCCGAAGAACTGTCGAAGAAATTTCGCTACAACCAGCGCCGCGAATTGCGTCTGCTGGAAGAGGCGGGCGGGGTGGTGCGTCCGGTCGGCGAGTTTTCCAGTGCCGAGTTGGCGGCGATCTACTGCGATCTGTTTCAGCGTCGCTGGGGCTTTCCGGCCACCGGTGCGGCGCGCATGGCGCAGGTCATCGAGCTGTTGCGCGATCTGTTGATCGGCTCGGTGATCTTCCTCAACGACGCGCCGATTGCGATTCAACTGGTCTATCGCGTTGAAGCGCCGCAATGGATCAGTGTTGAGTACGTCAATGGTGGCGTTGATCCAGAGACCCGTGAATTCAGTCCCGGCAGCGTACTGAGCTTCCTCAATACGCAAAGCGCCTGGGAGCATGCGCGGGCGCTGGACAAGCCGATGCGTTTTTCCTTCGGTCGTGCCGACCGTGAGTATAAGGATCGGTGGTGCAATCCTGTGCCGGTGTTCACCGTATGAGCCAGCTCATGAGCCGTAAACAGCAATTGCTCAAACGCCACCGGCGCAACAAGCGTATCGCTCTGCTGGTGGCGCTGATCGTAATGATCTCAGTCGGCGTGCTGGTTGCTTGGTGGCTGCCATTGTTGCTCGCGGTGCTCGGCTGGATCGCCCATGAGGCCTGGTTTGCCGATCATCTGTTCTATTCGCCGAAAGACGATTACCAGTACAGCTTTCCACCATTCACACCACAACCCAAGGTTCACTTGAACGGCGAACAGTTGCGTTTGGATGACGGCGTGATGCTGGTGGATGATGCCACGTTGATTCTGCAGGTGCGGGTCAAAAGCACTTGGCTGGGACGTTTCCTTGACCCTCGGATCGAGTTGGTTGGTGGCCCTCACCCTGATTCGCAAACCTTCGAGCGTGGCGTCAGCGGCCAGCGTTATCTGAACCTCAGTGGTCATGCACACACCCTTTCGCAGGGGCGGCTGCGCTTGCGGGGGCGTTTCTGCCGGGTGGCCGGCAAGGCGGTCCTGTGGGTGCTGGAGCAACCGGATTATCGTCGTCAGCGCGTGATGGTGATCGCGCCGCATGCGGACGACGCTGAATTGGCGGCCTACGGTTTGTATAGTCAGGCCGACGAAGCCTGGATTGTCACCCTGACGGCTGGTGAGATCGAAGCCGAACATTATCAGCAGATGGGCATGAACAAGGTCGAGGCTGCCAGGCTCAAGGGCCGTCTGCGCGCCTGGGACAGTCTGGCCGTGCCGCGTTGGGCCGGTGTGCCGCAGGAGCACTGCGTGCAGCTCGGCTATTTCTGTCTGCAACTGGCAGCGATGCAAGCCGCGCCGAATCAGTCCGTGGGCTCGCGTGAAGCCGATCTGAATGACACGCGACTGTTTCGTCAGTTGAACCCGTTCACCTTGCCCGGTGATGCCGACGGTGCGCCGACCTGGAACAATCTGCTGGCGGACCTGCGTGAGGTACTGTTGCGCGCACGCCCGGATGTGATCGTGCTGCCGCACCCGACGCTGGATCCGCATCCCGACCACATCTGCGCCCAGCAAGCCGTGGTTGAAGCCTTGAGCCATCTTGACTGGCAACCGACGCTGCTCGGTTACGCCAACCATCTGCACGACAACGACCGTTGGCCGATGGGCGACACAGGGCAGGGAATTGCGCTGCCGCCGGCCTTCGATCCGGCCGTTCCGATGCAGCCACTGTGTCTGCCTCTGTCCATAGAGCAACAACGCGACAAGGCGATGGCGCTCGGCATGATGCATGACTTGCAACCGCCGGCATCACTCAAGCGTCGCCTGCGACGATTGATTCAGTGGCAGTTGGCCAGTAGAGTGCCGTCGGTCTACGGCGAGAATGAATTTTTCAGGAAAGCGGTCAGGCGTCAGGAGTTGTTCTGGCTTCTCAGGCGTGGTGACACTCCTGTTAAGCCGCGTTAATGACATTCGCAGACTGGACTTGCCATGTTCGAAATTGTTGGTGATTTATCGTGATTGATCCATGCCCGCGGATTCTTTTTCTGATTCCGTATTTCGGTCAGTGGCCTTTCTGGATGCCGTTTTTCCTTGAGAGTTGCCGGCGTAATGCCGATATCGACTGGCTGCTTTTCAGTGACTGCGGTACGCCACAGGATCTGCCGCCCAATGTCACAATCAAGTCCATGACGTTCCATGAATATTGTGCCCTTGTGTCCCAACGACTGGGGCTCGACTTTGCTCCGAAGGCCGCATACAAGCTCTGCGATATCAAACCTGCGCTGGGGTACATTCATGCTGATTGCCTCGACGGATATGATTTTTGGGCGTTTGGCGATATAGACCTGGTCTATGGTGACCTGCGCAGTTATTTCACTGCGGATCGGCTGGCTAGCTATGACTTGTTTTCGACTCATGAGCGCCGGGTAGCTGGGCATTTGTGTCTGATGCGCAACACTGCGCGCAAGCGCGAACTGTTCATGAAAATCAAGGACTGGCGGCAACGGTTTACTGATCAGACACATCATGCGTTGGACGAAGGCGCATTCAGCCGCATCTTTCTCTGGCGCAAAAATTTTCCTGAACCGTTGTTCACGCTAGTGGGCAAGTTCAATCCATGGCGGCGGCGCAGCGAATTCACTGAGGCGTTTAGCACGCCGGGTGGTTGCATCAAGTGGCACGATCGCACGGACGATTTTCCGCAGCAGTGGTTTTGGCGCGATGGCAAATTGATCAATGATCGTGATGGCGATCGTCCGTTTCCGTATTTCCATTTCGTTTGTTGGAAACGCAACGAATGGTCTCGATTGTCTCAGCCGAATCAGGCCGAAATCAGGCGCATTGCCGCCGGTCATGCTTGGATTATCAATGCAACGGGTTTCCACGAGGGGTCTTATGAGTCAACGATCTAAGGTCCTGCAACTGCAGCCTGATTACAACATCAAGGCACATGATTTTGCCGATCTCTCCGAGCAGATCGTCAAAGCCCTGCCGACGGATCGCTATGAAGTGACCGCAGCGTTTCTGCGCGGTAAACCCGCACCCGGCGAACCGGTGAGCCGTTCTGATCATTCGGTGTATTTCGAGTTTTCCGACAAGTCGCTTAAAGGTATGCGTCTGCGGGCGATGTGGCAGTTGTACAAGTTCTGCCGCCGTGAAAAGTTCGATGTGGTGATCTGCAATCGCTTCAAACCGGTGAACATGATGCTGACGCTCAATCGTTGGCTGAAGGTGCCGTTGTGCATTGGCATTTCCCACGGTTTCGGCGAATACGACCGCTTTTATCGACGCCGCCAGACCCAGCGCCTGATCGATCGGCACTGGCGGTTCGTCGGTGTCTCACCGGCAGTCAAACAGTACCTGCTCGATTGCGACTGCGGTTTCACCGACCAGAACACTTACGCCATCACCAATGCAATCGACATCGAACAGGCCGAAGGCTTGCAGCATAGCCGCGAGCGAGCGCGCGAACTATTGGGGATCGACCCGAATGTGCGGCTGATCGGCGCGCTGGGGCGGTTGGTATCGGTCAAGGGCCACACTTATCTGTTGCAGGCTTTCGCGGCGTTGAAGGACAAGTATCCGAATACTCAGTTGGCGATCATTGGTGCCGGCCGCCTGCAGGAGCCGTTGACTGCCGAGATCGAGCAACTGGGTCTGGGTGGTCGTGCGCACTTGCTGGGTTTCAAGGAAAACGCCCTGCAATATGTGCGCGCCTTCGATATCTGGACCATGCCATCGTTAGCCGAAGGTCTGGGCCTGGCACTACTCGAAGGCATGAGCGGTCACTTGCCGGTGATTGCTTCGAACGTACCGGCCATGTTGCCGTTGATCGAAGGTGCCGGTGGCCTGGCGACCATGCCCAAGGACGTACCGAGCCTGGTCGCGGCGCTCGATACCTACCTCGCACTGTCGGATGACGAACTCAAGGCCAAGGGCGAGCAGGCCTACCGTTATCTGCAGGAGCAACACGACATTGAGGTGTTCCGTCAGGCGTACCTGGACCTGATCGACTCCGCCCTGGAACAGGCCCGCAAGGAGCAGCAGCCGTGAGCGAAGGACAAACCATGCGCGAAGAACAAACTGCAAGCGACCGGCAAACACTCGTCACCGTCATCATTGCCTCTTATAACCACGGTCCATACATTGAGGAGAGCATCCTCAGCGTCCTTGACCAGACCTACAAAAACATCGAATTGCTGGTAATCGATGACGGCTCGAAGGACGACAGCGTCGAGCGCATCACTGCGTTACAGGCGCAGCACGGATTCGATTTTCGCGTGCAGCAGAATCAGGGGCTGACCAATACGCTCAATGGTGCCATCGCGCGTGCCAAGGGTAGCCTGATCGTGCCGTTCGGTTCAGACGACATCATGTACCCTGATCGTATTGCCATCCAGGTGGCCTACATGGACGGTAAGCCGGAAGTGGGAATTTGCGCCGGTAACATCGAGTTGATCGATGCCGACGGCAACCTCTATCCAGAGAAGCGCCAGCGCCGGGATGTGCCATTCCGGCGCCTGGACTTCGATGACATGTTCCTTGAGCGCAAGCCGTACCCACCGGCCCCGACCCTGATGATCCGTCGCGAGGCGCTGGAAGCGGTCGGTGGTTTTGATCCGACGATTCGTCTGGAGGACTTGTTGATCGAGTTGAAGGTGACCCGGGCCGGCTACTTTATCGATGGCCTGAGCGTCGTCATGGCGCGCTACCGCAAGCACGCCACCAATTCGTACAAGAACCATCGCTTCATGATCGAAAACATCCTGCGCACTTACGCGTTGTTCAGTGATCACCCGCTGTACGACGAAGTGCGCTACAGATTTCTCAGTTCCATGTTCCTCAAAGCGTCCAACCGCGATCGCAAGCTGGCCAGGGAACTGCTGGCGCAGATTCCATTCAAGGCATGGAACAAGAAGACCTGGCGCGGATTGGCGCGGATGTATCTTTCCCCGCTGGAAAAAGACTGAGTCACAAGCCGCTCGCGATCAGTGAGCGGCTTCGTTGGCATGGCAAGTTGATCGTGAATCCGGCGAACCGGCTTCGTCCTCAATGCTCGCCTGTTGGCCCATTGCTTGCCAGCACTTGCTTTTGCAATTTATCCACTGCGGATGGCGACGCCATCGTGGCATATCCCTGTAGCAGCGCATCGAGGTGATCCTCGAACAGCCAGCGTTTGTCTACGGTGTAGCGCTGCATATGGCGCAAATTGCGCTGGCGCAGCGAGTTGCTCAATGCTGAAGGGTAGATGCACAGATCCGCCAGGTCGATCAGCCCGAACTCGCCATCCTCCAGCACAAGTACGTTGCCCAAGTGCAATGAGCGGAAATACACACCTTTTTCATGCAATTGCGCCATGAACTTGCCGAAGCGTTCCACCAGGGCCTGGCGGACAGCGGGAGCGGTGATGCTCTGCAATACCTGGCGCAGCGTGTGCCCTGGCAATGGCGCATAGTGCACGGCACTGCTGCCGTCGTCGAGGCGATACAGGTTCAGGATTTGTGGTGTGGGAATGCCCATCAGGCGCAGTTGTTCGCTGTTGACGGCGAAGCGTTCGGAGTACGGGTTGAAACTGCCAGAGGTGTACCAGCGACGACGGCGGAACAGCTTGAGGAAGCTGCCGTCGCTCAGGCACAGGACTTTGGGGCCAAGACCGTCTTCTTCAACTATTTGAGCGTCGCTGCTCAGTTGCTGAAAGTTGGCCGGTGCCAGTTTTTGAACCGGTATTGTCAGTAGACGACGTGCGCGCTGATTGATACTCAGCGCAGCGATCAGTGCCAATGGTATCCACAGCAGAAACCAGTGTTCCTTGGGGCGTGAGATGATCCCTCCACCCTCTGTCAGCCCGGCCCCGATGCCGAACACCAGCCAGGTCGAAGCGATGATAAACAACGGTTGCACACGCAAGCGCCAACTGCTCAGCAGTCCCCACGCCTGGAAGAACAGCCATGGCAGCAAACCGAATATCCCTACGTAATAGAGAACACCCAGCACAAAACTGTGCGGTTCCTCGAAGTTCACCCCAAGGCCGGGGTCGACGCTGAGGCTTGCGCTGTAGCCATGGCCGATCCATGGATGCTCGGCCACCTTAAGCAGGACCTGCCGCCAGATTTCCAGCCGGTATGAATCGCCACGCTCGATGATCATTTGCGAAAACACTGTCAGCACGGCAGCGCCACTGAGAAACAGTGCCGCTAACAGGCCCAGTGAGCGCCGATTCCAGCAGATCAAGCACAGCCACAAAGCGGCCAGCGTCAGAGCGACCAGTGGGGTTCTGGAGCCGGTGCCGATTACGGCGATAAACATGATCGCCATCGCCGGCACGCTGAGCCACATCATCTGGCGGCGCTTGCAGATCATGGTCACACTCAGCCAGTAGGCGCTGAAAAAACCGAAGAGATGCGAACTGAGCAGTGGATTGTCGAACGCCCCACCCCCGATCAGGCGCATGCCCGGTTCATACACTCGTGCAAACGTGAACAGAAAGAAAGTCGTGGCAATCAGTGCGACCAATGCGGCGGTGAACAGCAAGGGTTGCAGGATGTCGCTGCGATAGCGCACCAACAGATAGCAACCGACAAACAGCAGCAGTGTATGCAATGGCGGTTTGAGCTTCCCGTCGAAGGGTTCACCCGACGGTCCCCAGGCAAGACTGAGCAAGGCCCAGGCAACGAACACGATGGCTGCGATGAAAATCGGTTCGCCCAGCAGCGCCCTGAGTTCACGGGGGCGCAGGCACAGCGCAATCAGCGCCGGAATGCTGAACAGCCCGTAATACAGTTTGTGAAGCTGACTTCGGCCCGGCAAAAAGAAAAATGCACAGAGGAGCAAGAAATAGCCGGTTGGAAGAATCCACCGGCTAATGAAATCGAAAACTCGATTGGACGTACTGCTGAAGCCGCGAAGTTGCATGCTGTGAGATTCAATCCTGAAGTTGATCGGCCATTCGGGTGATGGCTATTTGATGCTGAAAAAGATGCCTAACAATAACAGCCTTTCACCGATTGCCAGAACCCTTGAGAAGCTGTGCTAAAGTCTGCGTCCTTTTTATCGACTTTCGCGTGATATGACCGACTCCAGTCTCGCCGCAAGCCCTTCGAGCTTGAAAATCTACTTCCGCCTGCTCGGCTACGTCAGGCCGTACATCAGTTTGTTCCTGATCAGCATTGTCGGTTTTTTGATTTTCGCTTCGACGCAGCCGATGCTTGGCTACATCCTCAAGTATTTTGTTGACGGCCTGTCGAACCCTGAAGCGGTGCTGTTCCCCTCCGTGCCCTACCTGCGTGACCTGCAACTGCTGCAGGCCGTGCCGCTGCTGATCATCCTGATTGCTGCGTGGCAGGGGCTGGGTTCTTATCTGGGTAACTATTTTCTGGCCAAGGTATCCCTCGGCCTGGTGCATGACTTGCGGGTGCAACTGTTCAATAACCTGCTGGTCCTGCCCAACCGCTATTTCGACAAGCATAACTCCGGTCATCTGATTTCGCGCATTACCTTCAACGTGACCATGGTCACAGGGGCGGCGACAGATGCGATCAAGGTCGTAATCCGTGAAGGCATGACAGTGATCTTCCTGTTTGTCTCCTTGATGTTCATGAACTGGAAGCTGACGTTGGTCATGGTCGCGATCCTGCCGCTCATCGCTCTGATGGTGCGCACCGCGAGCAAAAAATTCCGCAAGCAGAGCAAGAAGATCCAACTGGCCATGGGCGACGTTACCCACGTGGCCTCGGAAACCATTCAGGGCTATCGTGTCGTGCGCAGCTTCGGCGGCGAGGTCTACGAACAGAAACGCTTCTTCAATGCCAGCCAGGGCAACACCGACAAACAACTGCGCATGACCCGCACCGGTGCGATCTACACGCCGTTGCTGCAACTGGTGATCTACAGCGCCATGGCTGTGTTGATGTTCCTGGTGCTGTTCCTGCGCGGTGACGCGTCGGCCGGTGACATGGTCGCCTATATCACTCTGGCCGGCCTGTTGCCCAAGCCCATCCGTCAGTTGTCTGAAGTCAGTTCAACAATTCAGAAAGGTGTGGCCGGTGCCGAAAGCATTTTCGAGCAACTGGACGTCAAGCCTGAAACCGACACCGGTACGGTCGAGCGCGATTCGGTGACCGGTCGTCTTGATGTACGTAACCTGAGCTTTACCTACCCGGACACTGAACGTCAGGTGCTCGATGACATCAGCTTTTCGGTCGAGCCCGGGCAGATGGTGGCGCTTGTCGGCCGTTCGGGCAGCGGCAAGTCAACGCTGGCCAATCTGATTCCGCGCTTCTATCACCACGACAAGGGCGAAATCCTTATCGACGGTGTGGAAGTCGAGCAGTACAAACTGCTTAACCTGCGCCGTCATATCGCCCAAGTGACCCAACACGTGACCTTGTTCAGCGACACCGTGGCCAACAACATCGCTTATGGCGATCTGGTTGGCGCACCGCGTGAAGACATCGAGAAGGCTGCGTGTGACGCCTACGCGATGGACTTCATTTCGCAACTGCCTGAAGGCCTGGACACCCAGGTCGGCGAGAACGGGGTATTGCTTTCCGGTGGCCAGCGCCAGCGCCTGGCGATTGCCCGTGCATTGCTCAAGAACGCACCGTTGCTGATTCTCGATGAGGCAACCTCGGCTCTCGACACGGAATCCGAACGGCACATTCAAGCGGCGCTGGATCAGGTCATGAAGGGCCGCACCACGCTAGTGATTGCTCACCGTTTATCGACCATCGAGAAAGCCGATCTGATTCTGGTCATGGACCAGGGGCGGATCGTCGAGCGCGGTACTCACGATGAACTATTGGCGCAAAACGGTTACTACGCGCGTCTGAACGCCATGGGGCTCGACGCCCCGGCCGAAGACATCGCCTGACTCAGCGTTCCTGTTCGTTCATTGATGTGCCCAAATGCGCGGGCAGCCACGTAGGCGTCGCGGTGTTCAATGGCTGGCGCCCGTCATACGGGTACGAAGATCAATTCCCGGCGCAGTTTGCCGTGGCGTTCAGGTTTTCCTCGTCGGCCCAAGAGTTCTGTCCCTGCGGAACAAGCGGGGGGGCGGCGGGCTTATCAGCGTGATTACGAACTGCTCGCTTATGGGTGAACAATTGTATGTACCGCTGCTGTCGAGTGTCGGATCGATACCGAAACTCTCGAGTTGTCCGAGGCAGGCCAGCAATTCGCCGCCCATTTGCTCAAAAAACAAGCAAAGACAATAGCTGTTTCATCCTGTTGCAGCCCGTACACAAGCCTGCGCCAACCCTGTGTTAATATCGCGCCCCTGTTCATTTTGTATGTGGGTTGCTCCATGAAGTTGTCCATGCCGCGATTCGATCAAGCCCCAGTCTTGGTGGTCGGTGATGTCATGCTCGACCGTTACTGGCATGGCGGAACCTCACGGATTTCCCCTGAGGCCCCGGTGCCGGTCGTTAAAGTCGAGCAAATCGAAGATCGTCCGGGCGGTGCCGCCAACGTTGCCTTGAACATTGCCGCGCTGGGTGCGCCGGCGTCCCTGGTCGGTGTGACCGGTGACGACGAAGCCGCCGACAGCCTGAGCAACAGTCTCAAGGGCGTGGGCGTACGTGCCTTGTTCCAGCGCATTGCGCACCAGCCAACCATCGTCAAGCTGCGGGTCATGAGCCGGCACCAGCAACTGCTGCGTATCGACTTCGAAGAACCGTTCGCCACTGACGCACTTGCCCTTGGCTCGCAGGTCGATGACTTGCTTGAAGGCGTCAAAGTACTGGTGTTGTCCGACTACGGTAAAGGTGCATTGAGAAACCATCAGGCCCTGATCCAGGCGGCACGCGCCAAAAACATCCCGGTGCTGGCCGACCCGAAAGGCAAGGACTTCTCGGTCTATCGTGGCGCCAGCCTGATTACCCCGAACCTCAGTGAATTCGAAGCCATCGTCGGCGGTTGTGTCGATGAGCACGAACTCGTCAGCAAGGGGGCGACGCTGATGCACGACCTGGAACTCGGCGCTTTGCTGGTAACACGGGGCGAGCACGGCATGACGTTGCTACGCCCTGATCAGCCAGCGCTGCACCTGCCTGCCCGGGCCCGTGAGGTATTCGATGTGACCGGTGCCGGTGATACTGTGATTTCCACCCTCGCGGCAGCCATCGCAGCCGGCGAAGATCTGCCCCACGCGGTGGCGCTGGCCAACCTGGCAGCGGGCATTGTCGTTGGCAAACTTGGTACGGCGGCCATCAGCGCCCCGGAATTGCGTCGTGCGATTCAGCGTGAAGAGGGTTCCGAGCGCGGCGTGCTGGGTCTTGAACAGTTGTTGCTCGCAGTGGCCGATGCACGGGCGCATAACGAAAAGATCGTGTTCACCAATGGCTGCTTCGACATTCTGCATGCCGGTCACGTGACCTATCTGGAACAGGCACGGGCCCAAGGCGATCGACTGATCGTCGCAGTCAACGACGATGCTTCGGTCAGTCGCCTGAAGGGGCCGGGTCGCCCGATCAACAGTGTCGACCGGCGCATGGCCGTGCTGGCTGGGCTTGGGGCGGTGGACTGGGTGATCAGCTTCCCTGAAGGCACGCCGGAAAACCTGCTACGCGAAGTCAAACCGGATGTGCTGGTCAAGGGGGGCGATTACGGGATCGACCAAGTGGTCGGCGCGGACATCGTGACGGCTTATGGCGGCACCGTGAAAGTGCTGGGGCTCGTGGAAAACAGCTCGACAACGGCGATTGTCGAAAAAATCCGCAGTCGCTGATCAGATGAATTTTTGCCGTTGTGTACTGCGTGTGAACGGATTTTGCCTTGGGGATCGAGCCGTTTCCGATGATGTTGGCAAGGTTGAGTCCGCTGCGCTTGCCCGCTTACGTCGCGTGGTCAATTAACTTATGAAAGTCATGCTCCTGGTGATGGACGAGCAGCGGGTCATTCTCGACCGGCTCTACGACATCGTTCAGCAGAATTGTGATGAGTGTTTCATCTATCGTTTGAGCAAGCGGCAACAAATGAACCTGGGGCCGTTTCTGGCCTCGGTTGATTATCAAACCTTCGATCGTGTGGTGATCTTCTCCCGGGTCAAGCGCCTGACCAGACAATTGCGGGTGCTCAAGTGCATTCCCGGGTTGATCTTTCTCGAACACGACGCGTACCAGAACTACATGCCTGCCAGTAAATACCGTGGGGTGTATTCGCGTCTCTATCGTCGTCTTCCGAGTTGTCGGGCGTTGGTGTCCGGTGCCGTGGTTGCCCGCAAAATGCTGGCTGAAGGCATTGATACAGCGTTCGTTTCAAAGGGTTACGACGAACAGATGCTGCACAACACCGGTGTCGAGCGGGACATTCCCATCGGCTTTCTCGGTAGCCTGAAAAGTACCGAGTATGCCCAGCGCAAATCGCTGCTCGAGTCTTTGGCGCAGCGCACCGGCATGCTGGTGACCCGGACCGAATCGGGCTCGGAGTATCTGGAAATGCTCAATCGCATCAAGATTTTCGTCAGCGCCGACATCGGCATGAACGAATTCATGATCAAGAACTTTGAAGCCATGGCTTGCGGTTGCGTATTGCTGGCCTGGAGTCAGGGCGAAGAAGACCAGTTGCTCGGCTTCGAAGATATGCACAACACGGTGTTTTATCGCAGCGAAGCGCAAGCACTGGAAAAGATCAAACTGCTGCAGGACGACCCGGAGTTGGCGCAGCGTATCGCCAGCAATGGACAGGTGTTCGCACAAAGTCGCTATTCCTTTGCCCGTGTGGGTCAGACGTTGGCTACTGAAATCCAGCGCGAGATGCGCCCATGGCAATCGCCTTCGGCGCTCACGAGGTTCTGGGTGAAGCTACGTTACGGGATGAAGGTGCCGTTCTGAATGATGGACGAACACATGGCGCTGGATGCGCTACCCGGCGGTGACCAGTCTGTTCTGGACGCGTTGCCTGAGCCTTTGCGCGAGTGCCTGAGCCGTGCGGCTCGTGTCGTACTGATCGCCAACAATCCGGCTATTACTGTGGCGGATTTTCAGGCGCTTAACCTTGGCGTCGACGATGTCGTGGTCAGCTTCAATACCTGCATCAAGGCAACGCTGCTCGACTCGCGGAGCGTGAATGTCTTCGTGCACGGGTACAACGCACCGGATGCGTATTTTTTCGGCCTTCCCTACGGGCCGGATGTGCAGCGGCTGTTCGAGCAGGCAAGTGAGCGCTGTTTCACCTTGCTGGTGGGCTGCGCCGCGCCGATGTGTCCGTTGCCGAGGGTAGCCATGTACTGGGATCGCATCCCCTTGCCGCCGCTATGGCACTATCCGGTCGATCGTCCGGGAGGCAAGCGTTACGTCGGGCCCTCCACGGGTTTCAACACGCTGGTGCTGTTCGATTGGTTGCGCGGCCATACCGGTTATACCTATCAGCTCATGACCCTGGGTTTTTCCAACGAGGCCGGAAAATTGTGGGGTGGCCATGCCTGGGATTATGAGCGGGACTGGCTAAGGGCGTCGGACGTCTTCGTGGTCCCTCTGCAGCCACGTCGCTGGTGGCAAAAGCTGTTTCGCCAAAAATAAAAGGTGCTGTTGAGTGTTGAAAATTGCCGTGGCTTTTTTCGGGATCCCGAGAAACTCGCAAATTTGCTTTCCTTCCATCGAGCAGAACGTATTGGCGCAGTTGCCTGTTGGCAGCGACGTGAAGTGCTTTTATCACCTGTACAAAATCGATGAAGTGCAGAACACGCGATCTGGCGAGAAAGGCGAACTGGCGGCTGACAACTATCAGCCGTTCGAGGCGATGACGGGAGCGCTGACTTCCACTGAAGACGTGTTGGAGCGTTGGGATTTCGAGCAGGTCAAAGCACAGGGTGATACCTGGGCTGATGACTATGCATCGCTGCGCAACCTGATCTTTCAGCTCAACTCACTGCATACCGTCACTACGATGATCGAAACCTTCAGTCCGGATTTTGTTGTCTTCGTGCGACCGGACATTTTTTTCCACGACCCGCTTCCCGCCTATGTGTTCAGTCACCAACAAGCCCGGCGGCACAATGCCTACATTCCTGACTGGCAGTGGTGGGGCGGGCTGAATGATCGATTTGCCATTTGTGGGCGCGATACCTACGTCGCGTATGGCAAACGGATCGAGCGCATCTTCGACTTCTGCCGCGCGACGGGAAGAAAGCTGCACTCCGAGCGCCTGCTCAAATATGCATTGCAGCAGGCGGGCACCAGGATTTGTACGCTACCGACCCAGGCCTCCCGAGTTCGAATCACCGGCGCCTTTGCCGAAGAATCGTTCTCGCCCAAGCGCGGCATGGGCAAACGCGAAAATCGTTACTTCCATTTCTTCGCAACACTGCGCACATGGATGGATCGTCGTCGCTAGTTGGCTATTTGCTCACGCGTTTCTTGCCGATGCCCACCAGGCTCAGGGCCTTGAGGCTCAATTGCTTGAGCCCTGGGCGAGGGGGTTCTGCCGGTTGCAGTCCCTGCTGCACGAGCCAGTCTTTCCAGCGAATCCGCTCTTCGCGCACGACCCACCCTTCCTGGCTCGCAAAGCTCTCGGCCAGGTAGAGTCCGCGGGTACTGGCCGGCAGGAGTTTGTCGCGCTTGAGGGTGTACAACTCGGCCACTGGCGCGCCGTCCTTGAGTGGCATCAGGTACAGGTCCGGGCGTTTGCGGTCTAGCCGCGCCACCAGTTGATCGCCCTCCAAACGCTCATCGACGTGGAACAGGCTCAGGGATTTGGCTTCCTTGGGCACCTCCAGCCGCAGGTCATAGATCAATTGCAGCGACGCGGTGGGCAAATGCACGTACGCCCGTGGACGTTCCAGCAATTGCAGATTGGCGCAACGAATGGGCCGCGCCGAGCCGGACAGCGGCGTCAGGCGAAACGGCAGGGCCTCGCGATAATGCAGCGCGGCTGAGTAGGGCGCCGGCAGCCACGTATCGTTGAAGCGCCCGCCGAGCCAGCCTTCCGGGGTTTCCAGCAGACACTCTTCGGCGATCTCTTGAATGGCGGTGTGCAGCGGGATGTTCAGTTCGTGGGCCGGCACGTAACCGGAAATCAACTTGAGCACCACGTCGCCGCGATCCTGGCGCCGCTGACGCACCAATACCCAATAATCGCGGTTCTGCCAATGGAGAGTCAGTCGTACCGACACCCCGAGGTTCGCCAGTTCCAGTGAGAAGCGCTCGGTGTCGGCCACGCTGACCGGTTTGCGCCGCTGCAGGGTCTGGGTGAAATTCAATGGCATGCCGACACTCTGATACGTCAGGCCTTCGGGCGTTGCTTCGACGAACAGTGGCAGCGTCTTGAAGTTGCTCGGGTTCTTTCTGATGAGCGTGCGCGCCATATCGGCTCCTGCTTAAGGCCGCGAAGCGGCGTCAATGACCACGAAGGACTTGGGCAACGGTCGCAACGTTATGGGCGAGGTGCAGCGGATTGATCGTCCCGACAATAGCACTGGCTACGCCAGGCTGGGCAAACAGCAACTCGAAGCTGGCCTGCACCGGATCCACGCCCGGGCTCAGGCAAACGTGACCGCTGGCCAAGGCTTTTTTCACCAGGATGGCCTTGCCGTGAACAGCAGCATAGTCAATGACAGCCTTCTCGTTTTGTTCGTTCAGATTGTAGGTGACCATCGCACAGTCGCCTTGCTCCAGCGCCTTCAACCCGCCTTCGACGGTTTTGCCGGAGAAACCGAAGCCGCGGATCTTGCCTTCAGCCTTGAGCGCCGCGAGCGTCGCGTACACCGCTTCGTGCTCAAGGATGGCGATGTCGTTGCCATCGGAATGCACCAGCACCAGATCGATGAAGTCCGTTTCCAGACGTTGCAGACTGCGTTCCACCGACATCCGGGTGTGCGCTGCGCTGAAGTCGTGGCGAGACTCGCCGTTGGCGAACTCTTCACCGACCTTGCTGACAATCACCCAGTCCTGACGCTGACCCCGCAACAGCGGGCCGAGGCGTTCTTCGCTGCGGCCATAGGCCGGGGCGGTGTCGATCAGATTGATGCCCAAGTCCCGAGAAAGTTTGAGCAGCCTGCGCGCGTCGTCGTCGTCGGGAATCTGGAAGCCGTTGGGGTATTTAACGCCTTGATCACGGCCGAGTTTGACGGTACCCAGGCCCAACGGCGAAACCCTCAGGCCCGTGCTGCCCAATGGGCGGAGCAAGTCGTGCAGGGTCGCAATCGTCATGGCAGCAGTTGCTCCCAGGCCGGAACGCCCATGAGTGGTTTCGGCAGCGGCGGTAATGGCTCGGCGGCTTGCGGCTGGATACCGTCGCGTTGCAGCGAAGCGAACACGCGATCAGCGAAGTCCGGTGCCAGCGCCAGTTTGGTTGGCCAGCCGACCAACAGGCGCCCCTCTTCGGCGAGGAAGGCGTTGTCCGGGCGCGTCAGGCCGGTTTGCAGCGGTTCGGCACGGTCGACGCGCAAGGTCGCCCACTGCGTGGTGCTGAGGTCGATCCACGGCAACAACTGAGCGATTTCTTTTTGCGCCGTGGCGATCTGCTCGGCAGGCTCGCGAGCCACGCCTTCGCTTTCGGCGATGTCGCCACCCATGTACCAGACCCACTGGCCGTCAGCGGCCGGATGGGTTGTCACGGTGATGCGCGGTTTGGTGCCGCCGCCCAGGCAGTGGGCGTACAGCGGTTTCAGACCCGGACCTTTGGCGATGATCATGTGCAGCGGACGGCGTTGCATGGCCGGTTGGCTCAAGCCCAGGGCGGTGAGCAGTTCAGCGGTACCGGCGCCGGCACTGAGGACGATGCGCTGGGCGCGGATTTCGCGACCGTCGACTTTCAGGCCGACCAGCACACCCGCTTCGAGCAGAGGCTCGATGGTGTGTCCGGCCAACAGGCCATCGCCGGCCAGATCGGCCAGACGCTGGATCAGGCCCGGCACATCCACCACCAGTTCGGCGAGACGATAGACCTTGCCCTTGAAACGCTTGTCTTGCAGGGCGGGTGGCAGTTGTTCACCTTTGACCTGATCGACACGGCCACGCACGGCTTTGCTGGCAAAGAAACTGGTGAGGTTGCCGGCGAGGGTGCCGGGCGACCATAGGTAATGAGCGTCGGACAGCAAGCGCACGCCGGACAGGTCCAGTTCGCCGTTACCGGCCAGCGCTTCACGCCAGCGCCGTGGCATATCGGCGATGGCTTCCGAGGCGCCGGTCAGCGCACCGTGCAGCGCGTACTTGGCGCCGCCGTGGATGATGCCTTGGGATTTCAGGCTCTGCCCGCCACCGAGGCTGGCACTTTCCACCAGCACGGTCGAAAAACCCTGACGACGCAGGCGTGCATTCAGCCAGAGGCCGGCGACACCAGCGCCGACAATCAGAACGTCGGTGGAAATAACAGATGGCATGCAGCGACCTCAGAGTTCAAGACGAGGGCGCAGTATACAGACTCGGGAAAGAGGCGGATTTGTCGGTGATCAACAAGGCTGAGGCAAGACCAATGTGGGAGCCTGCTCGCTCCCACAGGGATTGGAGTTGGCGTTAATGGCCGGCGGTTTTCGAGAAGAGCTGGATGACGACGACACCCAGGACAATCAACGCCATCCCCAGCATCGCCGGCAGATCCAGCTTCTGCCCGTAAACGAACAGCGCCGCGACACTGACCATGACGATGCCCATTCCGGCCCAAACGGCGTAAGCGACACCCACCGGCACCGTTCGCACCACCAGCGTCAGCATCCAGAAAGCGATGCTGTAGCCGACAATCACCAGAATCAGTGGCAGGGGTGTGCTGATGCCTTTGACCGCCTTCATCGAAACGGTGGCTATCACTTCGGCGCAAATGGCAATGGCCAGATAGACGTAGGCGTTCATGGTTCAAATCCTCATGGAAAATGTTGCTTGCTGAGGCGGCATTCTAGTGATTCCTCAGATGGGGTAAAGTCATTACCTATCTGTTATTGAGATAGGTTGGTGGATCAGCATGCAGTGGAATCTCGATCAGTTGCGGGTGTTTGTCGACGTCGCTGAGCAGCGCTCGTTCTCCGCCGTGGCGCGGCAGCAACGCAAGGCGCAGTCAGCCATCAGCAGTGCGATTGCCATGCTGGAGGACGATTTGGGTGTCAGCCTGTTCCAGCGTAGCAGCGGGCGTCAACCCAGCCTCACCGAAGCGGGTGAGGCACTGCTTGAAGAGGCGCGGGAAGTGTTGCGCCAATGCGAGCGTCTCAATGGTCGGGCCATGGCGATGATGCGCGGCCAGGAGGCGCAATTACGGGTGGCTCAGGATGAGGCGATGCCGTACCAGGCGCTGGTGGAGAGTTTCGGCGCGTTGGCCGAGCATTTCCCCAGCCTGGAAGTGCAACTGACCAGCGCCGCCCAAGGCGAAGTGGCGCGCAAACTGGTGGAACACCGCGCCGATCTCGGGCTGCTGTTCTATCACGATGAAATCCCCGAGGCACTTGAACGTCGGGTACTGGGGCGCGTGGAGATGGTCACCGTCTGCGGGATCAACCATCCCTTGGCGACGCAGTCCTACGTCACCTGCCAGCAAATGGCGCAACATCGGCAACTGTTGATGTCGACGCAAACCAGTGTTTACCCCGGCAACGACCCGGCCAGCCCGCAAGTGTGGCGTGCCGACAGCTTCTATGTCATGGCCGAGTGGCTGGTGCGCGACCTGGGCTGGGCGTGGTTGCCACGGCATGTCGTGCAGTATTCGGCCTATCAGGGCTTGATGGTCGAGCTCGACAGCGAATGGACGCCGCCGGCGCTGGTGGTCGAACTGGTCTGGCGCCGCGACGAGCCGCTCGGCCCGGCCGCGCGCTGGCTGGCAGAGCGTTTTGCCGTGCACTTGCGGGCCATCGGCGACAAAAGTCGATAAACTCCGCCGCCATGAATAGAACTCTCTACACCGCGCTGTTTTACCTGGGGCTGCCATTGGTGGCGATTCGGCTATGGCTACGGGCGCGAAAAGCGCCGGCGTATGCCAAGCGGATTGGCGAACGTTTCTCTTATGGCATGCCGACGTTGCAACCGGGTGGCATCTGGGTGCACGCGGTGTCGGTGGGCGAAAGTATTGCGGCGGCGCCGATGATTCGCGCCTTGCTGCAACGTTATCCACAGTTGCCAATCACTGTGACCTGCATGACGCCGACCGGATCGGAGCGAATTCAGGTCCTGTTCGCCAACGAGCCGCGCATCCAGCATTGCTACCTGCCGTATGACTTGCCGTGTGCCGCCGCGCGTTTTCTGGAGCGTGCGCAGCCGAAGCTGGCGGTGATCATGGAAACCGAGCTCTGGCCCAATCACATTCATCAGTGCGCCAAACGCGGCATTCCAGTGGCGTTGGCCAACGGGCGATTGTCTGAACGTTCGGCCCGGGGTTATGGCCGCTTCAGCAAGCTGACCGCGCCAATGCTCGCCGAGATGAGTTTTTTTGCCGTGCAGACCGAAGCGGAAGCCCAGCGCTTCCGTGATCTGGGCGCGCGTCCTGAAACGGTCGAAGTGACGGGGTCGATCAAGTTCGACCTGACCATCGACCCGCAACTGCTGCAGCGCGCCGCCCAATTGCGCGGCCAGTGGCAAGCGCTGGAACGTCCGGTGTGGATCGCCGCCAGCACTCACGAAGGCGAAGACGAAGTGGTGCTCAACGCCCATCGTCAGTTACTGGCCAGCTATCCGAATGCACTGTTGATTCTGGTGCCGCGTCATCCGGAGCGTTTCAGCACGGTGTTCGAACTGTGCCAGCGCGAAGGCTTCGCCACGGTGCGCCGCTCCACCGACGCTAACGTCGCGGCTGAAACATCGGTGCTGCTCGGCGACACCATGGGCGAGTTGCTGTTTCTCTATGCCTTGGCCGACAGTGCGTTTGTCGGCGGCAGCCTGGTGCCGAACGGTGGGCACAACCTGCTGGAACCGGCCGCCTTGGCGAAACCTGTGATCAGCGGCCCGCACCTGTTCAACTTCCTCGACATCGCCGCGCAGATGCGTGAAGCCGGCGCGTTGGTTGAGGTGGATGATGCCGAAGGGCTGGCAGTGGAAGTGCGGCGCTTGTTCGAACTGCCGCGCGATGCGCAGCGCATGGCTGAGGCGGGGCTGAATGTGATGCGCCGCAATCAGGGGGCGTTGCAGCGTTTGTTGGATGGGTTGGGGCGCTTGATCAAGTAACCCTACACAAAAAAAGATCGCCGCCTGCTCCAGCTCACACCGCAGGCGGCGATTTTTTTTAAGGCCGCGCCTTGAGCTGCGTCTCAGCAGCCTTGGCCAGGTCCGGCGGCAGGAAGTCCTTGTCCGGGTTGTAGTCGGCTTTCAGATAGCGCGTCAGGTCCTGCAAGTCACCCGGGTTCAACGTGCCTGCTGCCTGCTTCAAGCGCAGGTTGTCGAGGATGTAGTCGTAGCGGGTGTTGTTGTAGTTGCGCACCGAGGTGTACAGCTGTCGCTGGGCATCGAGCACATCGACGATGTTGCGCGTACCGACTTGATAACCGATTTCCGTGGCTTCCACTGCGCTCTGGTTGGAGATGATCGACTGGCGGCGCGCCTGCACCTGCTCGACATCGGTGTTCACCGCACGGTGCAGGTTGCGAGTGTTCTCGACGACTTGCCGGCGCAGGGATTCGCGCTGTTGTTCGCTCTGATTCAGTTGCTCGTAAGACTGACGCACTTGCGAACTGGTCAGCCCGCCGCTGTAGATCGGGATGTTCAGTTGCAGCCCCAGCGTGCTCTGTTCGACGTTGCCACGGTACGGCGTGCCGAAGGCGTTCGGATTGGAGAAGCCGAGGGCGTCGTTGTCACCCTTTTCGTATTTGGCCACGGCGTCGAGGGTCGGCAAGTGACCGGCCTTGCGTTGCTTCAACGTTTCCTCAGCCGAACTGACAGCAAAGTTGCTCGCCAGCAGATTGAGGTTCTGTTTCGCCGCCGTGTCGACCCAGGCCTTGGCGTCGTTCGGCGCTGGCGGCAGGATCGGCAGCGTGTGGACGATGCCTTGAATCGAGTTGTACTGACGGTTGGTCAGGGTGATCAGCGCTTCGAACGCATCATCGACCTGACGCTGGGCGACGATCCGGTTGGCCCGTGCGGTGTCGTAGCTGGCCTGCGATTGCAGCACGTCGGTCTTGTCCGACAGGCCGACATCGAAGCGCTCGTTGGACTGGTCGAGTTGGCGCTTGAACGCTGCTTCTTCCGCTTTGGTCGAGGCCAGGTTGTCCTGACTGCGCAGCACATTGAAGTAGCTTTCGGCCGATTGAAGGATCAGGTTTTGCTCAGTGGCAGACAGTTGCAGCGCCGCCTGTTCGTTGACGTCTTTGGCGGCCTGGTACTGGAACCAGCGATCAGCGCGGAACAATGGCTGGGCCAGGGTCGCCTGATAGGAATGGGCGCTGCGGCTGGCGGTGGCCGAAGGCTGGTCGATCGAGGTGCGCACGTTGGCGACTTCGGCGCCACCGGACAGGTTCGGCAGCAGCCCGGCGCGGGCCTGCGGTACGACTTCTTTCTGTGCACCGTACTGGGCGCGAGCGGCGGCGAGGTCGGCATTGTTGTCGACCGCTTCCTGATAGACGCTGACCAGATCGGTTTTGGTCGACAAGGGCGCTTCTGCTGCCCAGGCCATTGCGTTGGACGCACAAGACACGGCAAGAGCCAGTGAAAGTTTGCGCAGCATGAGGCGATCCCTAGCAAATATTATGGAAATAATCCGGGTGTCAAAGGTAAGGCGCGGTCCACGCAGCGTCAAGGCGCAGCATGGCGTAGCGAGTGTAGTTGGGCATTGGGGCTGCAACAATCCTGCAAGCACCGGCAATTGCGCCATTCATCATGGTGTTTGCCGCGGTGTTGGCGTTCTTTGCCGCTTGTGTCTAGACTGGCCGGGTTCTTGTCGGGGTGCCTTGCTATGAGGCTGAGATCGAATAATTTCGGATCCCGTTGAACCTGATCAGGTTAGCGCCTGCGTAGGGAACAAGATTTCTCGTCACCCGGCGAGTCCTCTTGTGCTTCGTCCGGGATATTGTTCGACAATCGAACGCTCGACGACGATGCACAGCACCGGTCCTGGTGCGTCCGTGCCTTTCAGGTTCTGCTCCGACAATCCACTGCCTGGATGCTGTCTGGAGAGCCCGTGATGACGACAAAAGCAAAAAACGCGATCAACCTGAGTGACTCGGCCAAGGTCGACGAGCAATCGGTCAAGCCGTTCACCCGTTCGCAAAAAGTCTACGTTCAGGGCTCGCGCCCGGACATCCGCGTGCCCATGCGCGAAATCACCCTGGACGTGACCCCCACCGACTTCGGCGGCGAAATCAACGCGCCGGTCACTGTGTACGACACCTCCGGTCCGTACACCGATCCGAACGTGGTGATCGACGTGCGTAAAGGTTTGGCCGATGTGCGTTCGGCCTGGATCGACGACCGTGGTGACACCGAGCGCCTGGCCGGCCTGAGCTCCAGCTTCGGTCAGGAGCGCCTCGCCGACCCGGAACTGACCAAGCTGCGTTTCGCTCACGTCAACAACCCGCGCCGCGCCAAGGCCGGGGCCAACGTCAGCCAGATGCACTACGCGCGCAAAGGCATCATCACCGCCGAGATGGAATACGTCGCCATCCGCGAAAACATGAAGCTGCAAGAGGCCCGCGCCGCCGGCCTGTTGAACCAGCAACACGCCGGGCACAGCTTCGGCGCGAGCATCCCGAAAGAAATCACCCCTGAGTTCGTCCGCGAAGAAATCGCCCGTGGTCGCGCAATCATTCCGGCCAACATCAACCACGTCGAACTGGAACCGATGATCATCGGCCGTAACTTCCTGGTGAAGATCAACGGCAACATCGGCAACAGCGCCCTGGGATCGTCCATCGAAGAAGAAGTGGCGAAACTGACCTGGGGCATTCGCTGGGGCTCGGACACCGTGATGGACCTGTCCACTGGCAAACACATTCACGAAACCCGCGAATGGATCATCCGCAACTCGCCGGTGCCGATCGGCACTGTGCCGATCTATCAGGCGCTGGAGAAGGTCAACGGCGTCGCTGAAGACCTGACCTGGGAGTTGTTCCGCGACACACTGATCGAGCAGGCCGAGCAGGGCGTCGACTACTTCACCATCCACGCCGGTGTGCTGTTGCGCTATGTGCCGCTGACCGCCAAGCGGGTGACCGGCATCGTTTCCCGTGGCGGTTCGATCATGGCCAAGTGGTGCCTGGCGCACCACAAAGAGAACTTCCTCTACACCCACTTCGACGAAATCTGCGAAATCATGAAGGCCTACGACGTCAGCTTCTCGCTGGGCGACGGCCTGCGTCCGGGCTCGATTGCCGACGCCAACGACGAAGCGCAATTCGGCGAACTGGAAACCCTCGGCGAGCTGACCAAGATCGCCTGGAAGCACGATGTGCAATGCATGATCGAAGGCCCCGGTCATGTGCCGATGCAACTGATCAAAGAGAACATGGACAAGCAGCTCGAGTGCTGCGACGAGGCGCCGTTCTACACCCTCGGCCCGCTGACCACCGACATCGCGCCAGGTTACGACCACATCACCTCGGGCATCGGTGCGGCGATGATCGGCTGGTTCGGTTGCGCGATGCTGTGCTACGTGACGCCCAAAGAGCACTTGGGCTTGCCGAACAAGGATGACGTGAAGACCGGGATCATCACCTACAAGATCGCCGCGCATGCCGCCGACCTTGCCAAGGGCCATCCGGGCGCGCAGATCCGCGACAACGCTCTGAGCAAGGCGCGATTCGAATTCCGTTGGGAAGACCAGTTCAACCTCGGTCTGGACCCGGACACCGCCCGTTCGTATCACGATGAAACGCTGCCGAAGGACTCGGCGAAGGTCGCGCACTTCTGCTCGATGTGCGGGCCGAAATTCTGCTCGATGAAGATCACTCAGGAAGTCCGTGAGTACGCGGCCAACCAGCGTATCGAAGCGGTCGACGTGGATGTCGCCCGAGGCCTGGCGGAACAGGCCGAGCGGTTCAAGAAGGAAGGCAGTCAGCTGTACAAGAAGGTTTGATCTGACCTGAGATTTTCGGTGCCTGTACTGGCCTCTTCGCGAGCAAGCCCGCTCCCACATTTGAATCCAGTTGTTCACAGAGCTTGTGTTCACAGGAGATCCGGTGTGGGAGCGGGCTTGCTCGCGAAGGCGTCAGAACAGGCGCCAGGGGTCTCAATGACAAAAATATTCCTCCGAGATACCACCCTTGAGCATTCAACCCAGCACTTACTCCCCTGACCTTGCCGTACCCGCCGAAAAGCGTGTATTCGGCGGTCGCGATCTGTTTTCCCTGTGGTTTTCCTTAGGCATCGGCCTGATGGTGTTGCAGACCGGCGCATTGCTCGCGCCGGGTCTGGGCCTGTCGGGTTCGCTGCTGGCCATTTTCCTTGGCACGCTGGTCGGCGTTCTGCTGCTGGCCGCTGTTGGCGTGATCGGCAGCGACACCGGCCTGTCGTCGATGGCCGCGCTGAAACTCAGCCTCGGCAACAAAGGCGCCAGCCTGCCGGCGCTGCTCAATTTGCTGCAACTGATCGGTTGGGGCTCATTCGAAATCATCGTCATGCGCGACGCCGCCAGCCTGCTCGGCACCCGTGCGTTCAGCGAAGGTTCGCTGGGGTCGAATCCGGTGTTGTGGACGCTGGTTTTCGGCGCTCTGGCGACATTGCTTGCGGTCAGCGGGCCGCTGACGTTCGTGCGCAAGGTTCTGCGTAAGTGGGGCATTTGGCTGCTGTTGGCCGCATGCCTCTGGCTGACCTGGAACCTGTTCGCCAAGGCCGATCTGGCTGCTCTCTGGGCGCGTGCCGGCGATGGTTCGATGCCGTTCGCCGTGGGCTTCGACATTGCCATCGCCATGCCGCTGTCGTGGTTGCCGCTGATTGCCGACTACTCGCGTTTCGGCAAACGGGCCAAGAGCGTTTTCGGCGGCACCGCCATCGGTTTCTTCGTCGGCAATTTCTGGCTGATGAGCCTGGGCGTCGCTTACACATTGGCGTTCGCGCCGAGTGGAGAAGTCAACGCGCTGTTGCTGGCCTTGGCTGGCGCCGGTCTGGGGATTCCGTTGTTGCTGATTTTGCTGGACGAGTCGGAAAACGCGTTCGCCGACATTCACTCGGCCGCGGTGTCCAGCGGGATTCTGTTGCGCTTGAAAGTCGAGCATCTGGCCTTGGCCATCGGCGCGATCTGCACGCTGATCGCACTGCTGGCGCCATTGGCGCAATACCAGAATTTCCTGCTGCTGATCGGCTCGGTGTTTGCGCCGCTGTTCGGCGTGGTGCTGGTGGATCACTTCATCTTGCGCAAGCGCAGCACTCGGGTTGCGTCAGCCGCATTGCGCTGGCCGGCGCTGTTGGCCTGGCTCGGTGGTGTGAGCACCTATCACTTGCTGGCGAATCTGTACCCGGATGTCGGCGCAACCCTGCCAGCGCTGGTGCTGGCAGGGCTGCTGCAACTCGTGCTCGGCCGGGCTTTCAGTTACGGCCGGGGAACAGCTCAGGCTTGAGAATGCCGTTCAGGCGCGGATAAGGGATCTTCAGCTCGACGTGACCCAGCGCGTAAGGCGCGATGGTGCTCACGTCGTACTTGAGGATTACGCCACCGTAGGTCAGCGCCACGTTCGGGGTTTTCTTGAACGGCCAGCTCGAAACGAATTCCGCTTCCTGATCGAGCTTGGTGCTGATCAGCCAACTGTTGTGTGCCACCTGCGCAGCCTTCCAGAACGCGTCTTCCTGACCTGGCATCAGCATGTCCGACAGGTTCAGCACTTTGTGCTGCTGGCGCGAATAGTTGATGAAACCGCGACCCGGTGTGCCATGGGCGCCGCCGGTGTCGAGGTAGCTCGACAATTCGATGATCACCAAGCCGTCATGCTGCTCGCGTACTTTGGCTTGCAGATAACTGCTGTTGCGTGGGCCGGCAGTATTCAAGAACTGCTCGCGGTAGGCCGCCAGGGTTGGCGCCACCGATGGGTTCTGTTCGGTGCGGGTCATTTGCAGCAGGCGTTTTTCGATGATGCCGTCCAGGGCAGGCTCTGCCGCGAAATGTACGGTATCGATATTCACCAGCGGGCAGTCGGGGCTGGAACACCCAGGCTTGAGCTGTTCCGACGCATCGCGGGTGGTTTCCAGGGGCGTGCGGTAGTTGGGCTGGAACAGGCTCGCGCACGCGCCCAGGGTCAGGGCGATGGCGGCCACGGAGGCAATTTTGAAAAGCGACATGGGCGTCCTTTCTGAAACAGGGGAAGGCAAAAAGATATCCGCTTCGACTCTCACCGAAGCAGTCAGTTCGCCACTAAGCTAATTAGAGTGGGTTTCGCCTTCACCGTCCATCCCGCTGACGGTAAAGGGGCTGCATCAAACGATGCGGGCGCGTTAGGATGGCGCGAAGTCGAGGTTGCAAGTCACAAAAAGGAACCTCGTAATGGATTTGCAGTAAAGAGGATGCTCATGACTGACTTTGCCAACGCCATTCCAACCGCCGTCGATATCGTGCGGCGCGAAAAATGCTACGAGGGCTTTTACAAGCTCGACCGTTTGCACCTGCGCCATGAATTGTTCGCGGGTGGCATGAGCCGCGAAATCAACCGCGAAGTGTTCGTGCGTCACGATGCCGTCTGCATGCTGCCTTACGATCCGCAGCGCGACGAAGTGGTGCTGATCGAGCAATTTCGCGTCGGCGCCATGGGCAAGGCCAGCAACCCTTGGCTGGTTGAGTTGGTCGCTGGTCTGATCGACAAGGACGAGCAACCGGAAGAAGTTGCTCACCGCGAGGCGCAGGAGGAAGCTGGGCTGGACATCAAGGCCCTGTGGCCGATGACCAAGTATTTCCCGTCGCCGGGCGGCAGCAACGAGTTTGTGCATTTGTATCTGGGGCGTTGCGAAACCGCAGGTGTGGGCGGCCTGCATGGGCTGGAGGAAGAGGCCGAAGATATCCGCGTCACGGTCTGGGCGTTTGAAGATGCCTTGCAGGCTGTACGCGATGGACGTATTGCCAATGCGGCGAGCATCATCGCTCTGCAATGGCTGGCGCTGAACCGTGCCGAAGTGAGGGGGTTATGGTTGTAAACAAGCTGCGCGATCGTTATCGAGTCGACCTCGTGGGGCTGCAAGCCGCCTGCGAGGCCAACTACGCGCGCCTGATGCGACTGGTGCCGGACATGCGTAACGACCCGGAGGCGCGACGCATCGCCGTGACTCAGGGCGAGCAGATGCTCGGCGTGCTGGCCCTTGAAGTGCTGCAAACCTGTCCTTACACCACTACGTTGCAGGTGCGTCAGGAACACAGCCTGCCGTGGCTGCCGGTGCCGCAACTGGAAGTGCAGGTCTATCACGACGCGCGCATGGCCGAGGTCATCAGCGCCGAACATGCACGACGCTTTCGCGGCATCTATCCTTACCCGAACGCCGCGATGCATCAGCCGGATGAAAAGGCTCAACTCAATCTGTTTCTGGGGGAGTGGTTGAGTCATTGCCTGGCCTTGGGGCATGAGTACGAAGTCGTACGCTAGTTGTGAACTGCGTCCGGTTCACAGGTTTCCCCTTTCAGTGATCCCCCAGCATAATTGCGGCACTCAACCGATTCCGTGC
The DNA here is from genome assembly GCF_963971015.1 of Pseudomonas sp. RA_15y_Pfl2_54. Lineage (NCBI taxonomy): Bacteria > Pseudomonadati > Pseudomonadota > Gammaproteobacteria > Pseudomonadales > Pseudomonadaceae > Pseudomonas > Pseudomonas sp. RA_15y_Pfl2_54. The sequence goes on along the minus strand of NZ_CAXAPN010000006.1, from coordinate 20,774 downwards.
TTTTGCCCTGGGAGAACGCCTTGCCGAGCGTATCCGCATTGACCACCGCCGATCCGGCGCTGCTGGTGCAGTTATCCGACAGTCATCTGTTCGCCGAGGCGGATGGCACGCTGGTGGGTATGAACACCCGCGAGAGCCTGCAGAAGGTCATCGAACAGGTGCTCAGGCAGCAACCGCGGATCGACCTGATTCTGGCCACCGGGGATATTTCCCAGGACGGCACGCTGGAGTCGTATCAACAGTTTCGCCAGATGACCGCGCAGATCGATGCGCCAGCGCGCTGGATTCCCGGCAATCACGATGAGCCGCAGATCATGGCGCAGGCCGCGGTACAAAGTGCCCTGCTGGAGTCAGTGGTCGATGTCGGCAACTGGCGCGTGACCTTGCTCGACTCGGCGGTGCCGGGTTCTGTGCCCGGTTACCTGCAGGACGATCAATTGCAGTTGCTCGCCCGCTCGTTGAGTGAGGCACCGGAACGCCATCATCTGGTGTGTTTCCACCATCATCCGGTGCCAGTGGGGTGTGCCTGGGCGGAGCCGATCGGTTTGCGCAATCCCGAGGCGTTTTTCGAGGTGCTGGATCGTTTTCCGCAGGCGCGTGCGGTGCTGTGGGGGCATGTGCATCAGGAAGTCGACCGAGAGCGCAACGACGTGCGGCTGATGGCTTCCCCGTCGACCTGCATTCAGTTCGAGCCAAACAGTGAAGACTTCAAGGTCGGGGACCAGGCGCCGGGGTATCGCTGGTTGCGGTTGTTGCCAGACGGGCGGCTGGAGACTGGCGTCGAGCGGGTCACGGATTTCGCCTTCACTGTCGATTACGGTTCAAACGGTTACTGAGGCCGCACCGAAGGCATCCTTACAAACACCCACGATCCCCTCGACTCCCTGTAAACTCCGCTATCTTTCGCCGACACTCAGGGAGCTCAAATGTCCGGTTCGATCCTCTATATCCACGGTTTCAACAGCGCGCCGGCCTCGAAAAAGGCCTGTGAGCTGGTCGCGGTGATGGAGCGGCTGGGTTTGAGCGGGCAACTGCAGGTTCCGGCCTTGCATCACCATCCGCGCCAAGCCATCGGTCAGTTGGAGCAAGCGATTGCCGAGCTGGGCCGGCCGCTGCTGGTGGGAAGCTCACTCGGCGGCTACTATGCGACTCACCTGGCCGAGCACCATGGCCTGAAAGCGTTGCTGGTCAACCCGGCCGTCAGTCCGCATCGGATGTTCGACGGCTATCTGGGAACGCAGAAAAACCTGTATACCGATGAAACCTGGGAATTGACCCACGACCATGTGACGGCCCTGGCCGAGCTGGAAGTGCCGGCGCCCCAGGATGCGCAGCGGTATCAGGTGTGGTTGCAGACCGGCGACGAAACACTGGATTATCGCCTCGCCCAGCACTATTACCGGGCCTGCGCCTTGCGCATTCAGGCCGGCGGCGACCATGGTTTCCAGTGTTTTGCCGGGCAATTGCCAGCCTTGTTGAGTTTTGCCGGCATTGGCGCCGATGTGTATCAGGCAATCGATTTCACCGCACTGTGAAGTCTTGCCCCTCTTTCATGAATGACTGACGACGAGACCCTATGGCCACTCCCAGCGCTAGTTCTTATAACGCCGACGCCATCGAAGTCCTCTCGGGCCTCGACCCGGTGCGCAAACGCCCCGGCATGTACACCGACACCAGTCGGCCGAACCACCTCGCCCAGGAAGTCATCGACAACAGTGTCGACGAAGCCCTCGCCGGCCACGCCAAATCGGTGCAGGTGATCCTGCACGCCGATCACTCGCTGGAAGTCAGCGACGACGGTCGTGGCATGCCGGTCGACGTCCACCCGGAAGAGGGTGTGTCAGGCGTCGAGCTGATCCTCACCAAGCTCCATGCGGGCGGCAAGTTTTCCAACAAGAACTACCAGTTCTCCGGCGGTCTGCACGGGGTGGGTATTTCCGTGGTCAACGCCTTGTCGACCGAAGTCCGGGTTCGCGTCAAGCGTGACGGCAACGAATACCAGATGACCTTCAACGACGGCTTCAAGGCCTCGGAACTGGAAATCGTCGGTACCGTCGGCAAGCGCAATACCGGCACCAGCGTGTACTTCGCGCCGGACCCGAAATACTTCGATTCACCGAAATTTTCCATCAGCCGCCTCAAGCACGTCCTCAAGGCCAAGGCCGTTCTGTGCCCGGGGCTGCTGGTCAGTTTTGAAGACAAAGGCACCGGCGAGAAAGTCGAGTGGCATTACGAGGACGGCCTGCGCTCCTATCTGGTCGACGCGGTCAGCGAATTTGAACGCCTGCCGGACGAACCGTTCTGCGGCGCTTTCGCCGGTAATAAAGAAGCGGTCGACTGGGCCCTGCTGTGGTTGCCCGAAGGTGGCGACGCGGTGCAGGAAAGCTACGTCAACCTGATCCCGACGGCGCAGGGCGGTACCCACGTCAATGGTTTGCGTCAGGGCTTGCTTGATGCGATGCGCGAGTTCTGCGAATTCCGCAGCCTGCTGCCGCGCGGTGTGAAACTGGCGCCGGAAGACGTCTGGGAGCGCATCGCCTTCGTGCTGTCGATGAAGATGCAGGAGCCGCAATTCTCCGGCCAGACCAAAGAGCGTCTGTCATCGCGTGAAGCGGCGGCGTTCGTTTCCGGTGTGGTCAAGGATGCTTTCAGCCTGTGGCTTAACGCCAACCCGGAAACCGGTCTGGCGTTGGCCGAACTGGCGATCAACAACGCCGGCCGTCGTCTCAAGGCCAGCAAGAAAGTCGAGCGCAAGCGCGTCACTCAGGGGCCGGCACTGCCGGGCAAACTCGCTGACTGCGCCGGGCAGGACCCGATGCGTTCCGAACTGTTCCTGGTCGAAGGTGATTCCGCCGGCGGTTCCGCCAAGCAAGCCCGGGACAAAGAGTTTCAGGCGATCCTGCCGTTGCGCGGCAAGATCCTCAACACCTGGGAAGTCGACGGCAGCGAAGTGCTCGCCAGCCAGGAAGTGCACAACATCGCCGTGGCCATCGGTGTCGATCCGGGCGCGGCGGACATGAGCCAGTTGCGCTACGGCAAGATCTGCATCCTCGCCGACGCCGACTCTGACGGCCTGCACATCGCAACCTTGCTCTGCGCGTTGTTCGTCCAGCATTTCCGCCCGTTGGTGGATGCCGGTCACGTCTACGTCGCGATGCCGCCGCTGTACCGTATCGACCTCGGCAAAGAGATCTACTACGCCCTCGACGAAGCCGAACGTGATGGGATTCTAGACCGTCTGGTGGCCGAGAAAAAACGCGGCAAACCACAGGTCACCCGATTCAAAGGTCTGGGTGAAATGAACCCGCCGCAGTTGCGTGAAACCACCATGGACCCCAACACCCGGCGTCTGGTGCAACTGACGCTGGGCGAAGATTTCGCCCAGACCTCGGAAATGATGGACATGCTGCTGGCGAAGAAACGCGCCGGTGATCGCAAGGCTTGGCTCGAATCCAAAGGCAACCTCGCCGAGGTGCTGGCCTGATGCGGTTTGGCTGGGCCTTGGCGGGTGCGTTGCTGCTGAGTGCGATGGGCGTGTCGGCCGAGCCGTTGCAGGAGTTGCGCGTGCTTTCCGAGCACCCGGTCGACGGCATGCGCGGCGGTAACCTGTCGGGGCTGGCGATGTGTGGCAGCGAGTTGTGGACGGTGTCGGACCGCGATGACGACCAGATTTATCGGCTCAATACCGCCGATCAGGTCTGGCAGGCCGAAGCCTTGCACATCGACGTGCCCGAAGTGCCGGAGACCGGTTTACCGTGGGGGTTGCGCTCGCGCAATTGGGCCGCGTCGTTCGTGCGCGGTGGCGATCTGGATTTCGAAGGCATCACCTGCGACAGCGCTGGCAATCGCTACATCGTCAGCGAAGGCCATGCAGCGGTATTGCAGGTGCCCCTCAATGGCCCGGCCAACTGGCTGAAAATCTCGCCGATGATGGTTCGCGAAGCGCGGGCCAGCGGCATGCTCCTGCATTTCAATGCGATATTCGAAGGCCTGGCGATCAACCCGGCAGGCGATCAGATGTGGCTGGCGGCCGAACGGCAAAGCCGTGGCTTGCTCAAGATCAAGCGCCAGCAGACGGTGTGGGATTGCGACGGTCGTTGCGTGCTGCTCAGCGAGAGTGGCAAGGAGATGCAGCCGCCGCAGTTCCCGGATGCCAAAGCGGTCGATCGGGACTTTTCCGACCTTTCGTTGTTCAACGGCAAACTGTTTACCCTTGAACGCAACGCCTTCCAGATATGTCGTCGCGATGCGCAAACAGCCAAGGTCGAGCGTTGCTGGTCGTATGCGGCCGAACTGTTGCAGGCCAACCGCCAATACTCACAGAGCTACGGGCTGGAAGAGGCACTGATCGTTGATGCTGAGGGTGCGTGGATCGGCGTCGACAATAATTTTGGCCCGCGTGCCGACGGTGAGGTTCGGCCGGTCGTCTGGCGGTTCGCCGCACCTGACGGTGGCTGGAGCGCCAAGCCTTGAGCCAGCAACCACCGGGCAAGCGCGCCGGGCGGGTGCTGATGATCCTGGCCTGGTGCGCTGCGCTTTTTCTGGCCACGCGGTTTTTCGGCCAGTGGGAACAACGCCAGCAGAATCCGAACGTGGTGGTGAGTTCGCAGCAGGGCGAAGGTTATATCGAAGTGAAGCTGGCCGGTAACGCCCAGGGGCATTTTGTCGCCAGCGGCCAGATCAACGGCGAGCCGGTTGAATTCCTGCTCGACACCGGCGCAACCGATGTGGCGATCCCGGCGGATCTGGCCGAGCGTTTGAAGCTGCAAGAGGGTTTTGGTGTGACCCTGAGCACGGCCAATGGCCTGAGCCAGGGCTATCGTACAAAAATTGACCGCCTGCAACTGGGCGACATCGTGCTGCGGGACGTCCGCGCACTGGTGGCGCCAGGCTTGCAGGGTGATCAGGTGCTGCTCGGGATGAGCGCCCTGAACAAACTTGAATTTACTCAGCGCGGTGGCACCATGCTGCTGCGCCAGACAACGAACCGATGAGGCCCGCATGAGCGACATCCTTGCAGACAGCTTAGACGGCGTAGAGCGCCGCTCGCTGGCTGACTTCACCGAAAGTGCCTACCTCAACTACTCCATGTACGTGATCATGGACCGTGCCTTGCCGCATATCGGCGATGGCCTGAAACCGGTGCAGCGTCGCATCATTTATGCGATGAGCGAACTGGGGCTGGACGCTGACTCTAAACACAAGAAGTCGGCGCGTACCGTCGGTGACGTACTCGGTAAGTTCCACCCCCACGGCGACTCGGCGTGCTACGAAGCGATGGTGCTGATGGCTCAGCCGTTCAGCTATCGCTACACGCTGGTCGACGGCCAGGGTAACTGGGGTGCGCCGGATGATCCCAAGTCCTTCGCGGCCATGCGTTACACCGAGGCTCGCCTGTCGCGTTATTCCGAAGTGCTGCTCAGCGAACTGGGCCAGGGCACCGCGGACTGGGGGCCGAACTTCGACGGCACCCTGCAGGAACCGCTGGTATTGCCAGCGCGTCTGCCGAACATTCTGCTCAACGGTACCACCGGCATCGCCGTGGGCATGGCCACCGACGTACCGCCGCACAACCTGCGCGAAGTCGCCACGGCGTGCGTGCGCTTGCTTGATGAGCCCAAAGCCACGGTCGAGCAACTCTGTGAACACATCCAGGGCCCGGACTATCCGACCGAAGCGGAAATCATCACGCCGCGCGCCGACCTGCTGAAAATGTACGAAACCGGCAAGGGCTCGGTGCGCATGCGCGCCGTGTACCACGTCGAGGACGGCGACATCATCGTCACCGCGCTGCCGCATCAGGTCTCCGGGGCCAAAGTGCTGGAGCAGATCGCCGCGCTGATGCAGGCCAAACCGTCGAAAGCGCCGCAGATCGCCGACCTGCGCGACGAATCCGACCACGAAAATCCGTGCCGCATCGTGATTATCCCGGTCAACAGCCGCGTCGATCACGAAGCGCTGATGCAGCACCTGTTCGCCAGCACCGAGCTGGAGTCGACCTACCGGGTCAACGTCAACATCATCGGCCTGGACGGCAAGCCACAGCTCAAAAACCTGCGCGCCTTGCTGGTCGAATGGCTGGAGTTCCGCGTGCAGACCGTGCGTCGCCGCTTGCAATTTCGCCTCGACAAGGTCGAGCGTCGTCTGCACCTGTTGGACGGTTTGCTGATTGCCTACCTCAATCTGGATGAAGTGATCCACATCATCCGTACCGAGGAACACCCCAAAGCCAAGCTGATCGAGCGCTTCGCCCTCAGCGAGATTCAAGCCGACTACATCCTCGACACCCGTCTGCGTCAATTGGCGCGACTGGAAGAAATGAAGTTGCGCGACGAGCAGGACGAACTGCTCAAGGAACAAGCCAAGCTGCAAGCGCTGCTGGGCAGCGAAGCCAAGTTGAAGAAACTGGTGCGCACCGAGCTGATCAAGGACGCCGAAACCTATGGCGACGACCGCCGCTCGCCAATCGTGGAGCGCGCCGAAGCCAAGGCGTTGACCGAGCACGATCTGCTGCCGAACGAGAAAGTAACAGTCGTGTTGTCGGAAAAAGGCTGGATCCGTTCGGCCAAAGGTCATGACATCGATGCCACCGGCCTTTCGTACAAGGCAGGCGACGGCTTCAAGACCTCGGCAGCGGGACGCTCCAACCAGTTTGCGGTGTTTATCGACTCCACCGGCCGCAGCTATTCGGTCGCCGCGCACACGTTGCCGTCGGCGCGTGGCCAGGGCGAGCCGTTGACCGGCCGTCTGACGCCGCCACCGGGCGCATCGTTCGAATGCGTGATGATGCCGGAAGACGACGCGCTGTACGTGATCGCTTCCGACGCCGGTTACGGATTCGTGGTCAAAGGCGAAGACCTGCAAGCCAAGAACAAGGCCGGTAAAGCCCTGTTGAGCCTGCCGAACAACGCCAAAGTGATCGCACCGCGTCCGGTGACCGATCGTGAACAGAACTGGCTGGCCTCGGTCACGACCGAAGGTCGCCTGCTGATTTTCAAAATCAGCGATCTGCCACAATTAGGTAAGGGCAAGGGCAACAAGATCATCGGTATTTCCGGTGAGCGCGTGGCCAGTCGCGAAGAATATGTCACGGACATCGCCGTGCTTGCGGAAGGCGCAACGCTGGTGTTGCAGGCCGGAAAACGGACTCTGTCGCTCAAAGCCGACGACCTCGAACACTACAAAGGCGAGCGTGGTCGCCGTGGCAATAAACTGCCGCGTGGCTTCCAGCGAGTCGATGCACTGCTCGTCGAAAACCTCAATTAGGCGTCCCAGAGCGCTCGATCTACGATTTAACGCGTAGATCGACGCTTTGGCGCTGGAGTCGGAACGCATATTCACGGATGATATGGCCTTTCAAGCGCCGGCGTGGCCGAGCGTTCTTCATATTTATTGAGTATTTTCACTGTGGTCAGCCGAGTGGCGGCCACCTGGACGGGATGATGACTGCTCTGCGCCCCCTTATTTTCCTGCTCGCCGGCGTTCTTGGCCTGGCGGGTTGCAGCGTACACCAGCCGGTGTCGCTGTATCAGCTGGACAGCGGAAGTCCGGTTCAGCCTGCGCAAAGCGCAGGCATGGCGGTTTTGTTGGGCCCTGTAGTCGTCGCCGACTACCTGCAACGTGAAACCCTGCTGCAACGTCAACCGGACGGCAGTCTGCAAGCGGCGACCGATGGTCGTTGGGCCGGCAGCCTTTCGTCGGATATCGACCAGTTGCTGCTGCGTCAGGTTGCCGGTCATCTGGACAGCCAGCGCGTGGTATTGGCGCCGGCCACTCAGGGCTTCACCCCGGATGTGCAGGTATTGCTGACCATCACGCGTCTGGACTCCGGCGAGAAACAACCGGCGATTCTCGATGCGCAATGGCGATTGATCGACCGTCGTGGAAAGGTGCGCGATAACCGTATCGTCCACCTGCAAGAACTGCACGCCGGTAGCACGGCTTCGCAGGTTCAGGCACAGGGGATTCTGTTGCAGCGGTTGGCCGATCAACTGTCGGTGGCGCTCAAACCGCTGGCCAATCAGCCGCCGGTGGTCGAGGCGCAGCGTAAACCGGCACCGAAACCGGCAGCGCCTTCGGAAGCCGACAAGCAGCCGAAGATCCCGATGGCTTCGCCGATTCGCACCGATATGGAAGTGTTCCGCTTCTAAGTCTGGTTTGAGTCAAGACAAAGCCCGCCCTGTGCGGGCTTTGTTGTGTCTGCTGTCTGGCGATTTGTGGTCAGGCGTCTAGCCCCTTCGCGAGCAAGCCCGCCCCCACAAGGGTTCTGGTGTTTGCGGTTCCCCTGTGGGAGCGGGCTTGCTCGCGAAGGGGTCGGATCAGGCTACGAAAAAGCCCGCAGACAATCACTCATCTGCGGGCTCCTTTACAGCGGGGTCAGACCTCAGGCCCGGCGCTCATGCATCCGCGCCAGTTGCCGCTCCAGCATCGATGGATAAGGCTCCATCAACCGCTCGACACAGCACGCCCCCTCGGGACTGGCGATCGGGCGAATCCGTGCACGCTGACGGATTAGCGCGTCATCACTGATCTTGCGTTCAACCAGCAGCAAATTGCGGCTGTGCTGTGACAAGGCCAGCGCGTCCTGGGCCGAATCGGTGAGCAGCAGATCAATCTGGCTCAGGCCGAACAACTCATCACCCAGGGTCAGGCCCAGTTGCAATTGCAGGGTAATGCCACTGTCCGCGACTTCAATCTGCAACTGATGGCCCAGCGCTCGCAGTAACTCGCCGCAACAGATCGCGTTGGTCAGGTAGTCGTCGCCACTGTCCTCGGTGTGGAACAGCATCAGCGTGCTGCCATCGTTCAGGGTTTCGATCTCGCCTTGATACAGCGAAGCGGCTTGATCGAGGCAATCGCGGTAGCGCTTTTGCAACTCTTCCAGACGGGTCCGAGGCAAACGGCGCAGTTGCTCCTGCGAGCCCAGTTGCACGGCCAGTACTGCCGTGTGCTGAGGCACGCTTGGCGTGGCCTGGCGAATCGGCGGTTGCGCGGTTTCATTCAAGGACTCGTCGCGCAGGTCGGCGAAGGCGTCGTCGTCCTCATCGTCTTCGACGGTGCTGACCACCCGGCGTGCCGCAGGCTTTTGCGCGGCCATCGGCCGGCTCTCGTCGAAGCTCGGGTCGCGCAGGTTACGCACTTCGAACTCGGTCTCGTCGTCTTCGAACTCGGGCTCCGGTTCTGGCTCGGGTTCAACAGGCTCGGGGGCATAGTTGGCGTGTAACTGACGGGCCAGATCGCCGATCTCGTCCTGACGCTCGATGCCCGGGGTGTACTCATCGATCCGGCGCAGCCATACGCGCAGTTGCAGGAGCGGCGTGGAGATGTGCCGACCCAGCCGCAGGCTCAGGGCCAACGACAGCGCCAACAGAATCGCACTCAAGATGCCCATGCTCTGCAGGCTGATGGTCATCGGCTGCTGGAACTGATCCATGTCCAGGCTGATGCGCAGTTGCCCGGCGGTCACGTCCTGAAAAGTGATCTTGCTTTCGTACATGCCTTCGGCTTCGCCCAGCAGGCTGTGCTTGGGGCGCTGACCGGACTCGGCGAGGATGCGGTTATCCACGCTGTAAATGGCGGCGTGGGCCACCAGTTTGTTTTTGGTCAGATTATTGAGCAGTACGTTGAGGCTGAGGATGTCGTTGGACACCAGCAGCTCCGTGGCGGAGGTGGCGGTCTGCGTGGTCAGGCTTTCGCCCAGCGCATCGGCCTGCTCGTGCATGGCCTGCTTGAATTGCAAACCCATCACGCCGGCATAGATCACCAGGGCCAGAGCGACCAGGATCACGTTATGGCTGGCAATGCGCAATGCAATCGGTACACGGCGGTGGCGCAGTGCACGGAAGATCAGCAGGAAGAAGTTATCGGTTTTAACTGGCGTGGGCCGGTTCACTGAGCTCGGCTCTTTTGTCCGTGAAGTTGACGCGCAGTATAGCGACAGGCCCTAGACCGGCAAAGCGCTCGCGGTGCCCGATGGTCACTGAAAGTGGGTAGAATGCAGTTTTTTTCCAGTTGCGGGGGTGCGCGTTGCGCGAAATCGTCCTGATTAACATCACGGGAGTCGACCGTCCGGGTCTGACGGCGGCCATTACCGGTGTTCTGGCCCAGGGTGGTGTGAACATTCTCGACATCGGTCAGGCGGTGATCCACGACACCCTGTCGTTTGGCATCCTGGTTGAAATTCCCGATTCCTTGCAAGGCAAGTCGGTGCTCAAGGACATCCTGTTCAAGGGCTACGAGCTTGATCAGCAAGTGCGCTTCACCCCAGTGTCCGAAGAGGATTACCAGCAATGGGTGGGCAATCAGGGCAAGAAACGCCACATCGTCACCCTGTTGACGCGCAAAGTGACGGCTGGCCAATTGCAGGCCGTCAGTTCGATCACTGCCAAATACGGCCTGAACATCGATCACATCGACCGTCTGTCGGGTCGTATGCCGCTCGACACCCCGGCCGACCAGGGCAAGGGCTGCATCGAGTTCTCCGTGCGTGGCGAAGCGGCTGATCCGCAGGCGCTGCGTGCCGAGTTCCTCAGCGTCGCGCAGGAACTGAACGTCGACATCGCCTTCCAGGAAGATTCGCTGTTCCGTCGCAACCGTCGTCTGGCGGTGTTCGACATGGACTCGACGCTGATCGAAGCCGAAGTCATCGATGAACTGGCCAAGGCGGCCGGAGTTGGCGAGCAGGTTTCGCACATCACCGAGCGTGCCATGGCGGGCGAACTGGATTTTCGCGCCAGCTTCAAAGAGCGTCTGGCGCTGCTCAAAGGCCTCGACGTCAGCGTGCTGGACTCGATCGGTGCTTCGCTGCGCCTGACCGAGGGAGCCGAAACCCTGTTCGCCGAACTCAAGCGTCTGGGTTACAAGACCGCAATCCTGTCGGGCGGCTTCACCTATTTCGCCAAGCAATTGCAGGCCAAACTCGGTATCGACTATGTGTTCGCCAACGAACTGGAAGTGGTCGACGGTAAGTGCACAGGCGTGGCGATCGAGCCGATTGTCGATGCGCAACGCAAGGCTGACCTGTTGAAAGAACTGGCGCACAAGGAAGGTTTGCGTCTGGAGCAGACGATTGCGGTCGGCGACGGCGCCAATGACCTGCCGATGCTGGCCATTGCCGGGTTGGGCGTGGCGTTTCGCGCCAAGCCGTTGGTCAAGCAGTCGGCGAAGCAGGCGATCTCCACCCTTGGGCTCGATGGCGTGCTGTATCTGCTGGGCTTCCGGGATCGCGACGGGCAGCTCTGACTCTCCAGGGCCAGCGTCGGACTCTTCGCAAACAAACCCGCTCCCACTTTGGAATGCATTTCAAGTGTGGGAGCCGGCTTGCTCGCGAAGGGCGCAACCCGGTCTAAAGCGACTTCCACAACGAATCGAAATCCTCTTCGCTCCCGCTCTGCGACGCCGCCTCCAGCGAGCGATAGGCAAACTGATTGAAACTGTGCGTACTCGCCACCCGTCGATCCAGCCCGGCGGGGTGCTCCTCGCCCAGCGTGTTGATCAGCACCTTGCTGCCTTCCTGAAAGGGTAAACGCGGCGCCAGCAAGGTGGCCGGCAAGTCGATCGAGCTGATCTGCGGCAGTAGCAATCCCCGTAAATAGTGGCTGTGATCGTCCCGCGAGCGCACCAGTTGCAAACCGCACGGTTGTGCATGGGGCGCCACCAGTTCAATGCCCATCTGCGTGCCGCTGCCGCGCACCTGCCGGATCCAGCGAATGACCGCGATGCTCCAGCCCTGATTCGTGCTGTCCTGAATCCCGAGCATTTCCCCGGTCTGTAGCTCGACGGGGACTTCTTTCGGCCAGCCCAGGCAATAACCACCGGGACTGTGATTGATCACAGGCAGAGCATACGTCGGATAGTGTGGCGTGCTGTCGGTGCTGCTGTCGTCCTCCACCAACTGGTCGTACTGAATTTCTTCGTAGGGCAGAAACTCATCGGCCTTGCTTTGCGGCGCGGCGTCGAACGCCTGGCTCCAACTGTCCTTTTCACCTTGAGTCACGGCGCTGCTGAAGTTTGCCGCGCGTGCGCCGGGGAGCTTGAGCAGTTCGCTGAACGTGCGTTCACCACCCAAATAGAAGTGCAGGGCGCTCATGCCCACGCACACGGTCAGGCTGCCTTGGCCCACGGTGCGCTGAAAACTGCGCTCGGCCGCCTGGCCCCAGGTCGCATGCAAGTGTTGCAGGGTGTCGAAGCTCAGCCCGGCAGGGACGGGCAGCGGCGTCGACGTGTCCTGGCGCTGCAAAAATGCCTCGATGACATTCACCAGCGGCTGCGGATCGAAGCCGAGCAGTGCATTTTTCTGCTCACTGCGGAACATGTTGCGATAGCGCGGCCCGGCATCGAGTTCGGCGCTGATCGCAAACAAACCCTCGTCCGGGCTACCGGGATGCAGTTTGAGCAAAGCACTCCACGGCTCGATCACTTCTGCCAGTCGGGCAATCTGGTTCTGTCGCAGTTGATTGCAGCGGGCGCAGCCCAATAGCAGGGCGGCGATGTAAGTCTGTTCCAGGCTCAACTCGGTGCTCAGGCTGGCGAGATCGTCATGCACCTGACGCTGTTGCAACTGCAATTGACAGGCTATTCGATAGAGCTGATGCAGCTCGAACCACAGATGCTCCGGCGGCGAGCTGTACAACTGCGCGGCGCGCACCCCTTGAGCTTTAAGTGCATGGGCTGCCCGTTGCAGGGTCTGGCTGACAAGTGCTGCGCGATCCTTGCTGTACTTCGGCGCAATGCGCAACACGATCTGTTTGTAGCCGATGGCCAGATGACCTTGCAGCGCCTGACACAGGTTGCTGATCTTGCGCGAGCGCTCGTCGAGCATGATCGCCTGATGCAGGAAGTGCCGCTCCAGATGCTGGCAGACGAAGTACACCTCAGGGCGCAGCAGCTCCAGCAGTTGCAGGCGATTGTCACTGGGGGTGAGCAACAGATTGAGTTCGCCCAGGCCTTGATACAACAGGCGGGCGGTTTCGCCGATGTTGGCTTTGGGCAGGTCGGCGATCCAGCGTTTGAGATCGCGCGGGGTGTGTTCACAGAACGACAGGCGCGTTTGCGTTGGCGTCGGGGCGCGTAATGTCGGTTGGAATTGAGGCTCACTCATGCCATGACCAGCTCCGGAAACGAATGGGGCAATGCACAAAACTCTAGCAGCTGTGGCCGGGTTCGCGGGTTCCTGTGGGGTTTTTTACCGTTTGTCTGCTTGCTCGTTGCCATGCCGTAGGCGCAACTAGGCTCTTAGGCGTGCGATCGGATACGCACGGTCGTACGGCCTGTTGCCAATAGCGGGCAGGTCTCTTCATAACTTCAAGGAGATGAGGTTCATGTCTAAATATGTAGTGGCAAATCAGTGGGGCGGCAGTTCGGCCCCTTGGCATCCAGGTGGAGATTGGGTGCTGGGCGCGCGGGACAACCAGAACGTCGTGGCCATCGAGATCAAGTCCGGTGACGACGGCAAAACGTTCACCGGCACCATGACCTACGCCGGTGAAGGGCCCATTGGCTTCAAGGCGCAACGCACAGGCCAGAACCAGTACAACGTCGAGAATCAGTGGGGTGGCAACGATGCCCCGTGGCATCCGGGCGGCAAGTGGGTCATTGGCGGACGGGACAATCAGAACGTTGTCGCGTTGAGCGTCACTTCCAATGATGGAGGGAAAAACCTCAGTGGCACCAATACCTATGCCAACGAAGGGCCAATCGGCTTTCGTGGGCAAATAGAGTAACGGTCCCCGCGAGTCGTATCCGCCCATTCGCAGACGTGCGAACGGGCGGATCAGTGGCTACATCAGACTCAGGCTTTTGGCAGCGCCAAACCCTGGCCCATCTGCACTGGCGAGCCAGCCGCCAGTTCTTCAGCCCACTTCACTTGATCCGGCCCGAACAGCACGATCGCGGTCGAACCCAGCTTGAAACGGCCCAGTTCGGCGCCTTTTTCCAGATGAATCGGCGCGCGGGCGGCTTCGTCGTAGCGGAAGGTTTTCAGCTCGCGTTTCGGCGGCGTGACCAGGCCGGCCCACACGGTTTCGATCGAAGCCACAATCATCGCGCCCACCAGAACAACCGCCATCGGGCCGCGTTCGGTGTCGAAAATGCACGCTACGCGCTCGTTGCGGGCGAACAGCTCCGGGACGTTTTCGGCGGTGGTCTGGTTGACCGAGAAAATCCGGCCCGGGATGTAGACCATTTCACGCAGGGTGCCGGCCAGCGGCATGTGTACGCGGTGGTAGTCCTTCGGCGACAGGTAAATGGTGGCGAAGTCGCCGCCCATGAAAGGCGCTGCGTTTGCCGCGTCGCCCCCCAACAATTCCAGCACGCTGAAACTGTGGCCCTTGGCCTGGAACACCCGACCGTGTTCGATCGGGCCGAGCTGGCTGACGGCACCGTCGGCCGGGCTGAGGACTGCGCCCGGGGTTTCGTCCAGCGGACGCGCGCCGTCTTTCAGGGCGCGGGTGAAGAACGCGTTGAAGTGCTCGTAGGCAGTCAGGTCTTCAACCAGTGCCTGCGACATGTCCACTTGATAGCGCTTGGCGAACCACTGGGTGAACGCATTCTTGAACCAGCGCACGCGGCACTCGGCAATGCAGCCGGCCAGGCGCGACAGCAAATGATGAGGCAGCAGGTACTGGCTGAGGATAAACAGACGCTCTTTCATTAGTTGTCCTTAAAAACCTTAAATCTCGACAGGCGTGTCGGGGTGGTTGCCCCATTCGCCCCAGGAACCGGCGTAGCCTTTGACTCGCGGATAACCGAGGGACTTGGCCACCAGATAAGTGAAGCCCGACCGGTGATGGGTCTGGCAGTGGGTAATGATTTCTTTGTCCTTGGTGATCCCCAGGTCTTCGAGGATCTGCGGCATGTCAGTGCGAATGCGTAACTGACGCGCCTTGTCCATGCCCGCCGTCCATTCGAAATTGACGGCGCCGGGAATATGGCCGGCTTTGGCGGCCAGGACCTTCTCGCCGGAGTATTCCAGCGGCCCGCGTGCATCCCAGATCGCCAGGTCGGCGGCGCCGAGACGGCTTTGCAGGTATTCGCGCGTGGCGGTCGGTTCTTCGTGCAGCGTCAATGCCACCGGACCACCGGCGGCAGGAGGTACCTGGATCGACATCGGCATGCCATCGGCCAGCCACGCCGGCAGACCGCCATCGACATAGTGGTACTTGTCGTGACCGATCACGTCGAGCAGCCAGATGAAGCGTCCGGCCCAGCCGCCGCCCTCGTCGTCATAGACCACGTAGACCGCGTCCTGGCGATGGCCCAGTTCACCGAACAACGCTTCCAGATCGGCTTTGGCCGGCAACAGTCCCGGCGCCGGTGGCTGGCCGAACTGGGTTCGTTTCGGATCGACAAACCGCGCCCCGGGAATGTGTCCTTCGGTGTAGCGGGCGGCACTGGTCAAGTCCACCAGAATCAGATCGCTTGCCTCGAGCCTGGGGAGCAGGTCGCTCGGTTCGATCACGAGCGGCAAGCCAGAGAAGTCAGACATGTGAGGTCTCCAGAGCACAAAGTGGGGGATTGTAGCGCAGCCTCATCGGCCACGGCTGCTAAAGCTGTGCAGGGCTTTTTCGATGCATTGCGCGGTTTTGCCAAAGGCTTGCACGGTGATATCGGCGAAGGGGCCACCGCCCTGATCGGCGACGACGATCATGATCACCCGGCCATTGTTGACCAGTGAGCGCAGGAACAGGTGCTCGCCACGAAACAGAGAGCGCAGGTTCGGCGGCAGCAGGGCAGAGAATTGTCCGTCGTTTTGCGGGTTGATCCGTACCTGCGCCTGTTGCGCGAGCAGCCGTTGCAGGACTTTGCTCTGACTGACCACAAAGTTCAGCGCCCCCGCTTCTTTTGGCAGGCCGAAGGTCTGGTGCACGCGCAGATTGGACTGGGTGCGATCGGCCATCAGGATCATCACCCGATGCATGCCGCTGGCGACCAGGGCGTCACGGGCGGCAACGGTCAGGCTCATGGCATTGGTGAAGCGACTCGGCTCGGCCAGCAGTTCGGCGCATTGCCGGCGCCACTGCGTCAGATCTTCGGCGCTGGGGGCGGCGGCCGGGAGCATTCCGGCCGGCAAGCGATGAGTGCCCCACGGCCATAGCAGCGAAATGGCCGGGTGCCACAGATCCGGCAGCGCATGGTGACGCGCGCTGTTGGCCGCCTGTTGGTGCAATTGCTGCTGCACCTCGTCCATCGAAATTTGCAGATAAAGGCTGGTCAGGTACTGCCAGCGCTTACTGTGCGGACTGTCCCACGCCTGTTGCGCCGACAGCGCCAGCCCGTTGGCCAGCAGCACGGTGTTGGCCGGCTGATTGAGCCAGCGGCGCAACGTCGGATCATCGTCCAGACGATTTTGCTGACGTAACGGGTGCTCGCTGTCGCGGGCGATTCTAAGGACCTTGACCAATTCGCGGCGCTCGCCGAGCAGCAATTTGTAGCCTTGTTGCACCCAGACCGGCAGGTGCCATACGTGCACCAGCGCCTCGGCGATTTTCAGCAGGCGCACGCCGAACAACTGTTTCTCGACAGTGCGCGCCGACTCGCCCTTGTGGATAACCCGCAGTTCCCACTCTTCAAGCAACTGTGGATACGTCAGCGCCAGCGGCCACAACGGCGAGAGAAACAGCAGACTGCCCCAATGAATGTCCTGCCACAGCCGCGCCAGGCGACTGGCAAAAAAACCGTTGGCCTGTTGCGTGGCGTGTTGGCTGATCATTTGCAGTTGCCGCAGGGCCTTGGGAATCTGCATCTGCGGTTCGGCAGGCAGGCGTGCCAGCAGTTCTTCGGTGCGGGCGAGGCCGAGACGGTTGATCGCCACTTCGAGATTTTCCGCCGGTGTGCTCATCGTGCCGTGGGTGTGACGATTTGCCTCACGGATGATGCTCAAGGCCAGCGCCGGGCTGTCCTGCATCAGGTCAGCGATGTCGCGCAGAGAACTGCGGTTGTCACGAATGGCCCGGCAGACTTTGTCGTGAGCGTCTTGCGGCACGGGCAGGCGCACGCTATCGAGCCATGTCACCCAGCCTTCAAGGGTGGTCGGTTTTACGTGTGGGACGTTCGTTTCATTAGCCATGTCTGGACGAGATCTTCACTGACTGTAGACGCGCCCGGCATGGGCTAAATTGGCTTTTCGCCTGAACTGGCTATAGTCTGGCGCAGTTTTGCCGATAAGTAGAAGAAGAGATTTTTTAACTTCCGAATATGACCTTGAACCCGACTTAAATAAGTACTTTCTACCTATGGCTAAAATTATCGGCATCATCGTCGTATTCGCGAGCGTGCTCGGCGGATACGTGCTCTCCCACGGCAAGATTGCCGCCCTGGTCCAGCCCTTCGAGGTGATGATCATCGGTGGTGCGGCACTGGGTGCATTCCTCCAGGCCAACCCCGGTTACATGACGATGCACGTGCTCAAGAAATCCCTGAGCATGTTCAGTTCGCGTTTCAGCCACACCTTCTACCTGGAAGTGCTCGGCCTGATCTACGAGATCCTCAACAAGAGCCGTCGCGAAGGCATGATGGCCATTGAAGGCGACATCGAAGACGCCGCCGCGAGCCCGATTTTCGCCAAGTACCCGGCAGTCCTTAAAGATGAACGCATGACCGCGTTCATCTGTGATTACCTGCGCATCATGTCCTCCGGCAACATGGCTCCCCACGAGCTCGAAGGCCTGTTCGACATGGAGCTGTACAGCCTCAAAGAAGACCTTGAGCACCCGTCCCACGCGGTAAACGGCATTGCCGACGCCATGCCGGGTTTCGGTATTGTCGCGGCGGTACTGGGTATCGTGGTGACCATGGCATCCTTGGGTGAGGGCGATCAGAAGTCCATCGGTCTGCACGTCGGTGCGGCGCTCGTGGGTACCTTCTTCGGTATTCTCGCCGCGTACGGTTTCTTCGGCCCGTTGGCGCATTCCCTGGCCCACGATGCCAAGGAAGAACTGAACGTCTACGAAGCCATCAAGGCCTCGCTGGTGGCTTCGGCTTCCGGCATGCCGCCATCGTTGGCGGTGGAGTTCGGTCGCAAGGTGCTGTACCCGGCGCACCGTCCAAGCTTTGCCGAGCTGGAACAAGCCGTTCGCGGTCGTTAAGCCATGGAAAATAATCAGCCGATAATCATCAAGCGCGTCAAGCGCATAGCCGGTGGGCACCACGGCGGGGCATGGAAAATCGCCTTCGCCGACTTCGCCACGGCAATGATGGCGTTCTTCCTGGTGTTGTGGCTGCTGTCCACCGCAACGCCGGAGCAGAAGATCGCCATCGCCGGCTATTTCAAAGACCCGGTCGGCTTCTCTGAAAGTGGCACGCCTTACATCATCGATCTGGGCGGTACACCGACCCTGGCCCCGGAAAATACCCTCAACCCCGAGGTGAAATCCCAGCCACAACCGGACAAGGTCACCGTCGACACCGATCAGGTCGAAGGCATGGCCGAGCAGGTCGAGAAGGAGCGTCTGGAACTGCTCCTGCAAGAGTTGCAGAACAAGGTCGACGAAAACCCGCAACTGCAGAAGTTCAAGGATCAGATCCTCTTCGAGATCACGCCGAACGGCTTGCGCATCCAGATCATGGACGCCGAGAACCGGCCGATGTTCGACTCCGGTTCCGCACGTCTGAAGCCGTACTTCGAAGACATCCTGCTGGCCATGGCCGACACCATCAAAGCGGTGCCGAACAAGATCAGTATCAGCGGCCACACTGACGCCCAGCCATACATTGGCCGTGGTGATTACGGCAACTGGGAACTCTCGGCCAACCGTGCCAATGCCGCTCGCCGCGCATTGGTCGCTGGTAGCTATCCGGAGGAGCAGGTGGCGCGAGTGGTGGGTTATGCCTCGTCGGCGTTGTTCGACAAGGAGAACCCGTTCAATCCGGTCAACCGCCGCATCGACATTGTCGTGCTGACCAAGAAGGCTCAGGCAGCCATCGAAGGTGCGCAAGGTGCCGAACCGGCGAAACCGGCAGAGCAAGGGCAAAATGGTGCCGTTGCAACGCCACCGGTCGATCCGAACGCACTGCCGGCCGATCAGCAACCGGTGCCTGCCCACGAGTTGCGTGAACGGTTGAACCTGTTCGACGACGCGGCACCGAAACCGGCCGAGCCGGGAAGTGCGGCGCCGGCGCCGACAACGCCCCCGGCGACTGCACCGGCCCCCGCGCCGAAGCAGTGACCCCTAAAAAGCCACGGTAACCGTGGCTTTTTTGTGCCTGCCTGCGTCGCATTGACCAATCGCAGTTTTCGCATTCACGGAAGATCAGTTATGGAAAGAGTCAAAGCCTATTTTCAGCGGCACGGCCACGCCCCCTTCAAGTTTGGTGAGGGGCGGGTCAGTGGTTATATCTCGGCCACGCTCGGGCTGTTGAGCCTGCTCGCGGTGTTGTGCTTCCTGTTTCCCGAGTGGCTCACCACTGCTGAACTGCGCAAGGTCTACGACGAACAGTTTGCGCGTACCACGCTGTTGCTGGGGCTGGTGCTGTCGTTCAGCCTCGGTACCCTGAATATCCTGCTCAACAAACGCAAGCGTCTGGGGATCACCGGGCTGGTCGCGTCGGGGCTGGCGGTATTTCTCGGCGGCACCAACGTGCAGGTCAGTGCAATCGGGCAGACCCCGTACTCGCTGGGTCTGGACTGGTTTGTCCTGGCGCTGCTGGTCTCGGCCATCGTGTTTATTCCTCTGGAAAAACTGTATGCCAAGGACCCCGAGCAAAACATTCTGCGACCGCACTGGCGCACTGACCTGACCTACTTTTTTGTCAGTCACATGCTGGTGCAATTCATCCTGATTTTCATCACCGCTTCGTCGAGCTACATCGCCGGTTGGGCCGTGTCGCCGGGCTTTCAGGCCAGCGTGCAAAGCCTGCCGCTGGTGGTGCAGTTCCTGCTCGCGGTGCTGGTGGCGGACCTCGGTCAGTACTGGCTGCATCGGCTGTACCACGTTGTACCTTTTCTGTGGCGCCTTCACGCCGTGCATCACTCCAGCACGCACATGGACTGGCTGGCCGGCTCGCGCGTGCATTTCATCGAAATCCTGCTGACCCGCACCGGCGTACTGGTGCCGCTGATGCTGCTGGGCTTTGCGCCGCAGGCGTTGAATGCCTATGTGATTCTGGTCGGCGTGCAAGCCGTACTGGCCCACGCCAACGTGCGGATCAAGGGTGGCTGGCTGAATTACCTGATCGTGCTGCCGCGCTACCACCACTGGCACCACGCCCGGCACAAGGACTACATCTACAAGAACTACGCGATCCACACGCCACTGGTGGACATGCTGTTCGGCACCTTCAAGCTCCCGCCGAAAGAATGGCCGGTGCGTTATGGCGTATTTGGCAAAGAGCTGCCGGGCGGGATTGTGCAGCAGCATCTTTATGCGTTTAAGAAGCCTGAGCCGAAGTAGGGCAGGTGGATGTGGAGGAGCCGCGTTGATCGCGGCTTTTTTACGTCTGTTGAACGGCAGGCTGTTGTAAAGGAAATGTCCTTCCGATTTTGAAGAATCCCCCTACAGCTATCTTTTTTTCGCCTCGTTACCGTGCCCGCCAGTTCTCGCGAGCACAAACCAGGGACGGTTTCGACATCGCGCTCTTTTCCTCTTTGCTTAAGGATAAGCGTATGTTCCGGCCGGCCAATGCGGCGCATTTCTCGTTGCAGATTCCTGCTATCCGTCACGACTTCAAGGTGCTGGCCTTCAGCGGCACCGAAGCAATCAGCAACCTTTACAACATCCACATTGAACTGGTCAGCGAGCACCCGGATTTCGATCTGGAGAGCTTGCTCAGCCAACCGG